>NZ_JBFBBQ010000013.1:0-149486 GCF_040682775.1 Amycolatopsis sp. NPDC051106
CGTGCGCGTCGGCCGGCGCCGCCGGCAGCTCGTCGAGCCGCGCGAGCAGCGTGCGCGGGTGCGCTGCCGGCCACGTCTCGAGGGCGGTCCGGGCGGCGACGCCGGGCAGCCCGGCCAGCCGGGCGTGCTCGTAGGCGGCGTCCGGATCGCCTTCCCGCCGCAGGCGTTCCGCCGCGCGGGCGTGCAGCACCGCGACGGCCTCGGGGTGTTCGGCCGTCAACACCGATCCCAGCACGGCCCGCAGCACCGGGTGGCACCGCAGCCCCGCTCCGGTCCGCCGCACCAGCAGCGAGGACGCGGCCAACGCGGCCAGCGTCTCCCCCACCGCCGGCAGCGCCGTCACCTCCGCGCACCGCTCGGGGGTCAGCTCGGCCAGGACGCTGCTGTGGAGCAGCAGCCGGCGTTGGCGTGAGGTGACGCGTTCGAGCACCTCGGCGCGGAAGAACTCCTCCACCGCCGGAACGGGGTACGGCAGGCGCGCGCCGGGCGGCCGGCTCCGCAGGGCCATGCCGGCCAGCCGCAGACCGGTCGCCCAGCCCGCGTACCCGCGCCACACCGCGGCAGCCTCCGCCCCGTCGACCGGCCGCCCGGCCGTGGCCGACAGAAGTTGCCGGGTCTCCGCCAGGTCGAACCGCAGGTCGTCCTCGGTGAACTCGGCGAGCCGGCCGGCCGCGCGCAGGGCAGCGACCGGCCCGCTCGGCGGGCGGGCCGTCGCCAGCACCACCCGGACCGCGTCGGGGGCCCGGCGGACGAACTCGTCCAACGCGGCCCTGGTCACCGGGTGCTCGACGACGTCCAGCCCGTCGAGCACGAGGACCAGCGGCCCGGCCGGACCCAGCGCGTTGAGCAGCTCGGGGATGATCTCGGTGAGCAGCGCCTGCTCGTCGTCGAGCAGGGCCGCCGGGGGCGCCGGAACGCCGGCGCAGCAGGGCCGCAGCGCTTCGAGCACCGCGGACCACACTCCCGCCGGGGTGTCGTCGTGCCGGCTCAGGCTCACCCAGGCGCACTTCCGGGAGGCGACCCACTGCGCCAGCAGCACGGTCTTCCCGGCGCCTCGCGGCGCGGCCACCAGGACCACCGGTTCGCCGGCCGCGTCCAGCCGGGCCAGCAGCCGCGTGCGGCGCACGTCGTCCGGGTGCGGGGCGGGGGGCCGCAGCCGGGTCCGGACGACGACGGCCGGACGCGTCCGGGGTGCGGTCACATCGCCGACGCGAAGTGCCAGCCGCCGGCGGCCGCCGGGTCGTGGAGAGTGCCGAAAGCGCTGGCGAAGTACACCAGCGGAGTCGTGCCCGGCACGTGGTCACACCTCAGCACGTCGCCGACCACGATGGTGTGGTCCCCGCCCGGCAAGGTGTCCGCGACGGCGCAGACGAAGTGCGCGATCGCGCCGGCCAGCACCGGGACGTCGCTGTCGGGCCGCAACTCGACGCCGGCGAACTTGTCCTTCCGGCGCGTCGCGAACCGCTTCGCGAGGTGCTCGTGGTCTTCGCCGAGGACGTTGACGGCGAAGTACCCCGACTCGCGGATCGCCTGGCAGGTCGGGAGGTTCGACCCGATGCACACCAGCAGCTGCAGCGGGTCCATCGACAGCGAGGCGACCGCGCTCGCGGTCATCCCGGCGGGCCCGTCCACGGTGCGCGTGGTGATCACGGCGACCCCGGTGCTGAACCGGGAAATGGCCTGGCGGAACCGGAAGACCCCGTCGTCGGTGTCGGGCACGGCGAGCTGCTTCGCGCTGTCCATTGCTACCTCCGTGGGAGCACGCGGGTGACGTTGGCCGCCACCACCGTGCCACCGGCCCCGTTACCGACCGGGAAATCAGCTCCGCAACCGGGTGACCAGGCGGTGGACCTCCGCTGACGGGGGCACGGCCAGTTCGTGCATGGTCGCCGCGTAACGCTGGTACAGCGCGAGCACGTCGTCGTCATTGCCGCTGGCCTGGGCCAGGGTGATCCGCAGCAACCAGGCCTGCTCGCGGTACGGGTCGAGGCGCAGCACCGTGTCCGCGTTGGCGACCGCCTCGCGGTACCGGCCCAGCCGGAACGCGACTTTGGCGACGTCCAGCCGGGCCCGCAGGACGCGCTCGTCGATTTCGGCGCGCCGCGCCTCCACCCACGCTCCGGACAGGTCGGCGAGGTACCTGCCTCGCTCGGTCGCGGCCAGCGCTTGGGTCAGCGTGTCCAGCTTGGCTTCTCCGTCCTGGTGATCGGCCTGCGTGAAGGCCTCCATGACCTCCGCCGCGCTGCTGCCGACCAGGTCGGGCCCCGGCAGGTGGAACCGGTCTTTCCGCAGGACGGGCGCCAGCTCCTCCGGCAGCACCTCGCGCAGGCGGTACAGCGCCTGCCGCAGGTAGCTGCGTCCGGCCGCTTCGTTGTCCGAGTCGAACAGCGCGCCGAGCAGCTCCTGCCGGCCGGCCTCGCGGCCGGGGGTGGCGAGGAGGTAAGCGAGCAGCTCGACGCTCTTGCGCAGCCGGGGCGTCACCGTCGCGCCGTCCACCCGCAGCTCCGGCTCGCCCAGGTCCTCGAGCACCAGCCTCGGCGCCCGGCCGGCCGCGGTGATCCGGCGGCCGTTCGCGAGCGACGCGGTCAGCTCGTGCCAGCGCGACAGCCGGTTCGGTTCGGTGTCCGCGCCCCGCACGGCCACGGCGGGCACGTCCGCCAGCGCGGTGAGCAGCAGGTGCACCGAACCCCGCTCCTCCGCCACCCTGATCGCCAACGCCGCGGATTCGTCGGAATCGTCCTCCTCCCCCAGCCGCCATTGGACTTCGGCCAGGTAGCACGCCGCCGTCGGGATCTCGAGCACGCGGTCGGCGGCGAGCATGCTCCGCAGGCACTGGTCGAGGACGTCACGGGCCTCGGCGTCGCGGTGGCGCAGCAGGAACGCGAGCCCCCGCCAGAGAGAGGTCAGCTCGCGGGTGAACGCGTGCGTGCCCGCACCGCTCGCCTCCGCTTCGTCCAGCGCGCGGTGCGCGGCGTCCGGGTCCTGGTGCAGGCGCAAGCACAGCTTGGCCTCCATCACGTGCAGCCACACCCGGTAGATCTGCGACCCGGTGGCCGGCACGAGTTCGTGCCCGCGCCGCAGGGCCTGCCACGCGTCCTCGGCGCGACGGAGGTCGATCATGAGCTCCACGGCGTCAAGGGCGTGCAGCCACAGCGGCTGAGGTGCGTCGCGGTGCGCCTCGTAGCGGGCCAGCGCCTGGTCGATCCGCCCCGTCGCGCGGAGCCCGGCGATGACCCAGGGGGCGCCGAGAACGCTGCGCCAGGGACCGTGGGTGCCGGGATCGTCCAGACCGGCCAGCCGCCCGCGCATGAAGGCCAGCCGCATGAGCATCCCGTCGAGCGGTCCCGAGGGGGTGGTCGCGAAGGCGGGGAACGGGGGCGGTGGGTCCTCGCGGCTCAGCGCCAGCACGGTGAGCGCGATGTCCCGGGCCCGCCCGGGCGGCAGCAGCTCGGACACGTGCCCGGCGTCGGCCGGGCGACCGGCGTGCCACAGGCACCACACCAGCAGCACCAGCGCCTCGCCGGAGCCGTTGTGCTCGTCGGCGGCCAGCTCGGGGAGCCAGTCGTGGCCGTGCCGGTCGTACAGTTCCACGCCGCGCCCGGCCTGTTCCAGGGCGAAGGCGACGCGCAGCACGATCCCGCCGATCCGCGGGCTGAGCGAGCGCTCGGACACCCGCAGTTCGTCGAGCCAGCGCGCCGCCGGGCCGAAGTCCATCCGTTCGATCAAGCGCGGCAGCAGCTCGGCCGCCAGCACCCACGCCTCGTCGGCGGCACCGACGCCGAGCAGGGCGTCCACGGCCTCCTCCTGCTCGCCCCGGCGGACCAGCAGCCGGGCGTGCCGCAGCCGGACCCGCTCCAGCTCGCCCGGCTCCTGCTCGGCGAGCAGGTCGCGCAGGTGGTCCCGCAGCTGGGGGCTGACGATCAGCGTCCGGTCGTCGGGCCAGGCGGCGGGCAGGTGCCGGTGGCGCAGCGCCGCCATGGTCCGGGGTGCGTCGTCGAGGCCGAGCGCGAGCGCGTCGTCGACGGTCACCTCGTCCAGGAGGCTGGTGTGCACCAGGAACCGGCGCTCCCGTTCGGACAGTCCGGAAAGGACGTGCGTGGAGAGGTAGTCGCGGAACCGGTGGGGCGCGTCGCCGACGGCGCCGTCGGCGAAGAGGATGCCCGCCGCCCAGCCGCCGGTGACGCGGATGGCCTCGGCCGCATCCGACGGCGGGCACCCGGCCAGGCGCAACGCTTCCGCGGCCTCGTCGAGGTCGAAGGCGAGGTCCGGGCCGGTGAGCTCGGCGATCCGGGCCAGGTCCCCGGTCGAACCGGTGTCCAGCGGCAGGGCGGTCCGGGACAGGAGGACGATCTCGACGTCCGCGGGTGCGTAGCGGGCCAGCGCGGACAGCACGGTGAGGGCCTCGTCGCTGCCGGCGATCCGCTCGGCGTTGTCGCAGACGAGCACGATTCCGGTGCCGTGCAGGCTTTCGGCGAGCAGTCCGGCCGCCTCGCCGATCAGGATGCCGGCGGCGAGCGCGTCGGTCGCCGCGCCCCGCGCTTCGGGGGCGTGCGGCGCGACCGCCGCCTCGATGTACAGCAGCAGCCGTCCCGCCGCCGCTTCAGTACCGTCGAGCGACAGCCAGGCCACCGGCCGGTCGAGGTCCTCGAGCGCCATGGCGACGGCGGTGGTCTTGCCCGAGCCGGCCGCCGCGTACACCGCGAGGACGTTCGCTCGCCCGAGCAGGGCGCGGATGCGGCCGGTCAGCCGGTCCCGCCGGACCAGCCGGTCACCGACGGCCGGCGGCGCCAGCTTCCGCCGGATGATGGTCCGGGCACCCGGCGGCACGCCGGGTTCGGCAGGTGCCACGCAACGCACCTCCCATCGCATCCGGCTCGTCCGCACTGCAGTGTCTCCCGAGCACCACAGGCGGGCAATGCGGGATTTCGCGCGGATTAACAGGCCTGGTTCACCTCAGCTCCGGTGCAGGAAGGCCACCTCGACCGGGCCTGCCGCCCGCCGCCGCGCCAGTTCGACGACACCGGAGCCGAGCACGGTCACGGGGGCCGCCACGCCGTCGACGACCGCCGTGTACCGGCCCGGGCGGGGAATCGCCAGAGCCGGATCGAGCACCAGGCGGTCGTCGCCGAGCGCGTGGACGGGCAGCGCGTGCGGCCGGCCGAGCAGCCGCGCGGCCCGCTCGACGTCACCGGCGGCGACGAGATCCCGGATCCGGGACGAGGACACGACGTCCTCCCCGACGGTCACCATCTCCGCGACGGTGGTGGCGAACCGCCGGTCCGCCCGCAGCATCTGCGCGTCGCCCCCGCCGCGCGCGCCGAACCGGAAGTTCGCCCCGACCGCCACCCGGACCGCGCCGAGCCGGCCGACCAGCACATCGTCGACGAACGTGGCCGCGTCCAGCGCCGCCCACTCGCGGTCGAACGGGATGACCACGACTTCCCGCACGCCGAGCGCGGCGAGTCTCCGCCGCTTGCCGGCCACGTCGGTCAGCAGCCGGGGGCCGCCGCCGGGGCGCACCACCGAGCGCGGGTGCGGGTCGAAGGTCAGCACCGTCCCGCAGTCGGCGACCACCCGCGCGTGACCCAGGTGGACACCGTCGAAAGTGCCGACCGCGACCGCGCGGCGGCCCGGCCGCACCTGCCGGACGTCGACGAGGCGGGCGGGTGCGCTGTCCGGGATCCGGAGAACTCCGGGACTTTCCATGGTTCCTCCCCGTTCCGGGCTCGAAGCCGCCGATCGTGCCCCGCCCCGTGTTAGCGGCGCGAGAGCCGCCCGGCTCGTCGGCGGGCACGGTGTGAACGGCCCTGTTAGGACGGTTTGTCAGCGCGGGCCGGCTCGCGGTGCAGTGGAGGCCGAACTGCCGGGGACGAGCCGAAGGAGACCCGAATGGTGGCACGCACGGAGCAGGCGGAGCGGCGCACGGCGCTGGTAACCGGGGCCAGCCGCGGGATCGGGCACGCCGTGGCGCGGTACCTGGCCGAGCAGGGCGTCGCGGTCGCGCTGCTGGCCCGCGACGAGACCGCTGTCAAGGACGCCGCGGGCCGGCTGGGCGGGGAAACGCTGGCCGTGCCCGCGGACGTGCGCGACGGAGAGTCCGTCGACGCCGCCGTCGGTCAGGCGTACGCCTGGCACGGCCGGCTCGACATCGTCGTCAACTGCGCCGGCCCCCAGATCGCGGCGGCACCGCTCACCGACACCGAGCACGGCGTGCTCGGGGACGCGCTCGACACGAAGCTGCGCGGCTTCGTCCGCGTCGCGAAAGCCGCGCTGCCCAAGATGATCGGGGGCGCGATCGTCAACGTCGCGGGAGCCACCGCGCACGCGCCGGTCCCGGGGGCCGCGGTCACCGGGATCACCAACGCGGCGGTCGTGGCCTTGACGAGCTACCTGGCGGCCGAAGCCGCGCCGCGCGGCGTCCGGGTCAACGCGGTGTCGCCGGGGATGACGCTGACCGAAGGCTGGCTCGCCCGCCACCAGGCGATGGCCGGCAAGCAGGGCCTGACGGCCGACGCCGTGCGCGCGACCATGGCCGACGCGCTCGGGATCCACCTGGGCCGCTGGGCGTACCCGGACGAGATCGCCGCCGCGGTCGCGTTCCTCGCCTCCGACGACGCGTCGTACGTCACCGGACAGGTACTGCGCGTCGACGGCGGCCTGACGAAGCCGGTGGCCTGATGCCGTTCATCCAGATCACCATCGCCCAGGGACACGACCGGTCCGTGAAGCGCGGCCTGCTGGCCGCGGTGTCCGCGGCCGCCGCCGAGGCCACCGGAACGCCGGAGAGCGCCTTCCGGGTCTGGCTCGTCGAGGTGCCCGACACCGAGGTCATGGTCGGGGGCACGATCCTGCACGACAGCCGCCACCCGGGAGCCACGCCGTGACGGCCGGGTTCGAGTACGTCGGCCTGCCCTACCGCATCCTCTTCGGCCGGGGGCTGCTGGAAGAGGTCGGCGCCGAAGTCGCCCGGCTGCGTCGGTCGCGGGTACTGCTGCTGAGTGCCGGCGATCTCGTGGAACCGGGTGACCGGGTCGAAAAGCTGCTCGGGCCGTTGTGCGTCGCCCGGTTCGACGGCGCTGCCCTGCACACCCCGGTCGGCGTGACCGAGGAGGCGATGGGGTACCTGCGGTCGAGCGCCGCCGACTGCGTGGTCGCGGTCGGCGGCGGCTCGACGACCGGGCTGTCGAAGGCGCTGGCCGCGCGGACCGGCGTCGACCAGGTCATCCTCCCGACCACCTACGCGGGTTCCGAGGTCACCCCGGTGCTCGGCGAGACCGCCGGCGGGAAGAAGACCACCCGGTCGTCGCCGTCGATCCTGCCCGAAACCGTGATCTACGACGTGGACCTGTCCATCGGGCTGCCCGTGCCGATCGCCGTGACCAGCGCGGTCAACGCGCTCGCCCACGCGGTGGAGGCACTGTATTCGGCCCAGGCCAACCCGATCGTCGACGGCTGGGCCGTCGACGCGATCTCCGGCATCGGAAACGGACTGCGCCGCCTCGCCGACGAGCCCACCGACCTCGAGGTGCGGTCGGATCTGCTCCGGGGAGCGTGGCTGGCCGGGATGTGCCTGGCCTCCGTGGGCATGGGCTTGCACCACAAGCTCTGCCACGTGCTCGGCGGCAGCTTCGGGCTGCCGCACGCGAGCACGCACACCGTGGTCCTCCCGCACGTGATGAGCTACAACGCACCGGCCGTGCCGGAAGTGATGGAGCGGATCGGCCGGGCGCTGGACGCGCTCGACGCGCCTTCGGGCGTGTTCGACCTGATCGAGCGGGTGGACGGTCCGACGAGCCTGCGCGCGCTCGGCCTCGGCCTCGGCGATCTCGGCGAGGTGGCGGACCAGGTGACCGCCTCGCCGTACCCGAACCCGCAGCCGCCGACCCGGGAGGGAATCCTGGAACTGCTCACCGGAGCGTGGCACGGCGTTCGGCCGTGATGTGGAGGTGCCCGTGCTCACACTGGCCGAAATCCGGTCGATCACCCCGGGAGGGGCGCTCGCGGTCGCGCTCACGACGGTCGTGATGTACGGGGTTTTCCTCGTGCTGGTGCGGGTCATGGGCCGGCGCAGCCTGACGGCGATGTCGGTCTACGACGCGGCCGCCGTCATGGCGTTCGGCGCGGTGCTCGGCCGGACCGCCCTCCTGAGCGTCCCGACGCCGGCCGGCGGTGTGGTCGCGATGGTGACTTTGTTCGTGCTGCAGCGGTTGTTCGCACTCGCGCGGAAGAGCCGCTGGTTCGGCCGGGCGCTGCGGCTGGAGCCGATTCTGCTCATGGAGGGTCCGCAGGTCCGCCACGGCGGCCTGCTGCACGTCCGGATCACCCCGGACGAACTGCGCCAGCACCTCCGGCTGGCCGGCATCACCCGCCTCGACGACGTCGCCTGGGTCGTCCTCGAGGCCGACGGCCGGGTGAGCGTGGCCCGGCGGGATTCCGCACCGGACCCCTTCCTGGTCGAAGACCTCGCCGGCTACGGCGAGCGGAAGCCCTCCGGACAGCCCGGGTCCCCGGGCTGTCCGGAAGCGGGGGACGTCAGCCCGCGACGTGGTACCGGCTGGTGATGGCCACGCGGTTGAACGCGTTGATCACCGTGGTGAGCCACGCGACAGCCGAAATCTGCTCCGCGGTGAGCACCGACGCGGCGGCGGCGTAGTCCTCGTCGCCGACGTGCCCGTCCGCCACCCGGGTGATGGCCTCGGTCAACCGCAGCGCCGCCCGGTCGGTGTCGGAGAAGTAGCCCGTTTCCTCCCAGGCGGGCAGCACGGCGATGCGGTCGGGGTTTTCTCCCTTCTTGAGGGCGTCACCGGTGTGCATCCGCAGGCAGAACGCGCAGCCGTTGAGCTGGGAGGCGCGGATCCGCACCAGCTCGACCAGGAGCGGGTCGAGACCCGCCGCGGCGGCGGCCTTCTCCGCTTCCATGGAAAGGCCGATGAGTGCCTTGTAGGCAGCCGGGTGCTGTTTGTCGATGCTCACGCGTGGGGTGTTCGTCATCACTTTCTCCGATTTCTTGGATATCACTGGTGGGCGTCGTCGACCTTGAGCTCGGCTCCGTTGTCGGCGACGAAGACGACCAGCAGCCTGGCCTGTTCCGTTGCGCTCGGGTTTTCCGTGAGGACGTGGTGGGCGCCCGGCCGCTCGGTCCAGTTCTCCCCGGGGTGGAAAGTGCCGGCGGGTTTGTCGTCGACTTGGCTGCGCACAGTTCCTTCGAGGACGTAGGCGTAGACGAAAGCGCCGCCGTGCCGGTGCGGTGCCGCGTGCGCGCCGGGAGGGAAGGTGACGATCGCCGAGGTGAAGGTCTTTCCCTGCACGCCGGGAAGAGCCTGCTGGAGCAAGGGTTTCAGGGTCTCCGCGGGTGGCTGCGCCACCGGCGCGGTTGTCGGGGTCGTTGCCGAGGCGGGGTGGTCCGCGGCCGCGCAGGCCGTGACCGCGAACACCGCGGCGACGGCCAGGACACCGCCGGCGATCCGCAATCCGGCCCTGGTGTATTTCATGACTTTCCTCACCGGGAGGGGAAATGCGCGAACGGGCCTGCTCGCGAGCGTTCCCTCGGCTCCCTTTTTCGTTCTCGTCAGGGAGACGAGGTAGCTCCTCCGGGTGTGACAGTCAGAGGTGAGAAAGTTTGTCCGGGTTGATGACCCGGCGGTACGCGGTGATTCGGCCGTCGGTGATCTGCACCGTGTCGACGGAGTAAACGCGGCCCTGCCGGTAACAGACGAGGGAAAGCTCGCCGCCCACCTCGACGAGGTCGATGTGGTCCAGCTCCCATTGGCGGCTCACGCGCACCATCACCTCGGCGATGCGCTCGCCGCCGTGGATGAGCTTGCGGGCCGCCGAGACCTTGCCACCGCCGTCGGTGACGTAGACGGCGTCCGGGTCCAGCAGCCGGACCAGGCCGGCCAGGTCACCGGACTCGTAGGCGGCGCGGAAGGTCGCCAGCACCCGTTCGCGCTCCGCCTTCGGTGCCCGCGGAGCGGACTGCTTCGCCTTGGCCACCCGCCGCCGCGCCCGCGAGGCCAGCTGCCGGGCCGCGGGCACGGAGACGTCCAGCACTTCCGCGATCCGGCCGAACTCGAGCTCGAAGACGTCGTGCAGGACGAAGGCCACCCGCTCCGGCGGGGTCAGCTCCTCCATGACCAGCAGCATCGCGGCGCTGACGGACTCGTCGACGAGCACCGGCTCCGACGCGTCCGGTCCGGTCAGCAGCGGTTCCGGCAGCCAAGGCCCGACATAGGCCTCCCGGCGCACGCGAGCGCTCTTGAGGATGTCATAGGACCGGCGCGCGGCCACCGTGACCAGCCAGGCCCGCAGGTCGTCCACTTCGCGGAGATCGGAACCGCCCGCCCGCAGCCACACGTCCTGGGCCACGTCCTCGGCGTCGGCCACGCTTCCCAGCAGCCGGTACGCCACCCCGAAGACCGCGGGCCGATGCGTCTCCCATTCGGCACCGAGCCGGTCCGCCTGCCCGGCCTCCCGCGGCGCACGCTCGTCGACCACGCGACCGCGACCTCCTCCGGCTTGCCGGCTCGACGTACCTTTCCCCACTCGGATGCTTACCGGAAGATCTTTGGCCGAGCGAATCGGGGATGCGCGAGTCCTTTCCGGAGGGTCAGCTCGGCCACGGCGAGCCGGTGATGCGCTCGACCGTCGTCGTGCGCCGGAAGCCGGGAACGAAGTGTTCGAGGTAGTCGGAGTTCACGGTGCCGTTCGTGGTGTCCGGGCGGTTCTTCAACCCCTCGACGGTGGTCCGCAGGAACTCGTTCTTGAAGTCCCCTCGGGGGTGGGCGGCGAGGATTGCGGCCAGCCGTTCACGGTCCAGTTCGTCCAGGCCGAAGCCGAGCACGTCGGTCAGGACGCCGTAGTACGTGACCGCGATCTCCGGGGCCATCCGGCCGGGGATGCCCGGGGTGGTGTGCAGGGCGATCGCCGTCCAGACCGTCTCGGCGGCGGCGGCCGGGAAACCGCGGTCCATCAGGAACTTCCGCGCGTGGTCGGCGCCGTCGACTTCGAAGCGCTGCTCGGCTTCGGAGAACGGAACCCGGAGACCGGCATCGTGGAACATGGCCGCCACGTAGAGCAGCTCGGGATCCGGCTGCACACCGAGCCGGTCCGCGTGCAGCAGGCCGAAGAAGAACACCCGCCGCGAGTGGTGGTAGATGAGTGGGCTGGTCGTTTCCCGGATGTGCGAAGTCGCCTCGGCGACCGCCTGCGTATCCGGGATTTCCAGCTCTGCGATGACTTCTGACATGCTTCCATGCTGCTCGCCGATCCTTGTGCGGCGCTGCCTTCGTCCGGCCAGGAACGCCTCGAATCCGGACGTGCTACGAATGACCTGTGCCCGTTCACCGTGTCGCGTTCCTCGTCTACGACGGGGTGACCCTGCTGGACCTCGCGGGTCCCGCGGAAGTGTTCAAAGAGGCGAACCGGTTCGGCGCCGAGTACCGGGTCGTGCTGCTGTCACCCACCGGCGCGGACGTGACGTCGAGCCTCGGGGTCCGGATCGCGGTCGACGCCGCCGTTACGGCCGAACCGGCTCCGGGCACGTTCCTGGTGGCCGGCTCCGACGTCTATCCGCGCGCCCGGGTCCCGGGCGAACTCGCGGACGCCGCGCGGGTACCGGCCGCGGCGGCCGGCCGGGTCGCGTCGATCTGCACCGGGGCCTTCGTCCTCGCCGCCGCGGGCCTGCTCGACGGCAAACGCGCGACCACGCACTGGCAGGTCGCGCACGAACTCGCCACCAGGTGCCCGACCTGCCACGTGGAGCCGGACGCGATCTACGTCCGCGACGGCGTCACCTACACGTCGGCGGGCGTGACGGCCGGCATCGACCTGGCGCTCGCCCTGGTCGAGGAGGACCACGGCCCCAGCCTGGCACGTGACGTCGCCCGCGCCCTGGTCGTGTACATGCAGCGGGCGGGTGGCCAGTCCCAGTTCTCGGCGCCCCTGCGGGGGACACCACCCCGCTCGCCGGCGCTGCGCACGATCACCGACCTGGTGACGGCGGATCCCGGCGGAGACCACTCGCTCGGCGGGCTCGCCAAGCACCTCAACGTGAGCACCCGGCACCTCGCCCGGCTCTTCCACGACGAGCTGGCCACGACGCCGGCCCGCTACGTCGAGAACATCCGGTTCGACCTGGCCAGGGCCCTGCTCGACCAAGGACACACCGCGACACAAGCCGCGACCCTCGCCGGCTTCCCCGGTTACGAAAGCCTGCGGAGGGTCTTCGCCAAGAAGCTGTCGATCAGCCCGGCCGCCTATCAACGCCGGTTCGGCACAGCCCGTCGCTAACCGGCCAGCACCACGTCGATCATTGACCGCGCGGTGACTCGGAGCCGTTCCGGATCCTGGTAGACGCGTTCCATGACGACGATGCCGCGGGTCATGGTGACCAGCACCCGCGCCGCGTCGGCCGCGGGGAGCGCGAGCCGGGTGTCTTCAGCTGCCAGCCGATCGCGGACGAGCTGTTCCAGACCGTCGAGCAGGCGGCGCAACGCGGCGTTGATCCGTTCGCCGCCGGCCTTCGAGTCGATCGCCGTCTTGGTCGTCAGGCACCCGCGAGCGGGCTCGCCGGTGGTCATGGACGTGATGGTGAAGTCGAAGAACGCCCGCAGGGCGCGGCCGATGTCCGGATCGGCGAGCACGCGGGCCGCCTCGGCGAGGAAGTCGCGGGCGTAGTCCTCGAACACCTGCAGGAACAGGGTTTCCTTGTCCTGATAGGCGTTGTAGAGCGAGCCGCGCAGGACGCCCGAGGCGTTCGCGATGTCCTGGATGGACGTCGCGCCGTATCCCTTGGCCCAGAAGATATCCCTCGCCAGCTCGAGGGTGCGCCTCTCGTCGAACTGCCGCTTGCCCGCCACGGTCTCAGCGTAGCTCATCTTTGACAGCCTCATCAAAGATGAGCTACGTTCCATTCATGACAACCGTGTCAAAGATGAGCCTTCCCCCGCTCGACCTGCGGGAACGCCGCACCCTGATCACCGGGGCCGGCAGCGGCATCGGCCGTGCCCTGGCCCTGGAACTGGCGTCCCGGCGGGGCGCGCTGGCGCTCGCCGGACGCCGGGCCGAGCCACTGGCCGAAACGGCGGCGCTGGTCGCCGAGCGCGGCGGCACCGCGCACCCGATCACCGCCGACCTCACCGCCGACGGAGAGCCGGACCGCGTGGTCACGGAAGCGGCCGAGGCGCTCGGCGGCCTCGACGTCCTGATCAACAACGCGGGCAACGTCCGGGCGGCACCCCTCGAGGACATCGACGTGGCGGACATCCGGGCCATGGTCGCCCTCAACCTGCTGGCCCCCATCCTCACGGCCCGGGCAGCGCTACCGCACCTCCGCGCCGCGGGCGCGGCGCACGGAAACGCCGCCCTGGTCGGGATTTCCTCGGCCGCAGGCCTGGTCGGCACGCCGTTCTACGCGACGTACGCCGCCACGAAGGCCGGAGTCATGCGCTTCGACGAAGCCCTGCGGCGCGAGCTGTACGGCAGCGGCATCCACGTCGCCTCGGTCTACCCCGGCCCGGTCGACACGCCCATGATGGCCACGACCCGAGCCGGCGCGGACCTGGGCTACGGCCTGCGACCCGTCGACGAGGTGGTCGCGGAGATCGTGGCAGGGCTGGAGGAGCGCCGGATCGACATCAACACCCAGCTGCCCGAACGCCGGGCGATGCAGGAGCTCAACGCACGGGATCCGCTCGCCGTCGACGCCGCCCTCGCGCCCAAGCTCGCCGAACTCCGGGCGGCTGTCAGCACACACCGCAGCGTCTGAACCACAGATTCCTTTGCCCGTTTCGCATTTCCACGCGGTCATGGACGACAACATGGTCCACTTGTCGTCGCCGTTACCCGAGGTTTCCGCGAGGACCCCGCCCGCTACTTCCGGCTACGCACCAGGCGATGGTCAACGCGACGCGCCCCCATAGAAGACGCCGGCCGCGTTGCTGTAACGCCTTACCCGCTTCCCGGCGCGAGACGCTCGACTTCCCGTACTCGGCGACGATCGGCGACCAATTCCGCGACAGGTCGCATGGGTGAGGACATCCGTTACTCCCGCTGGTTGCGGCGGATCTACTTGCAGGCTGCAGTCTGGCCAGCCCCATAGGCGGCCTGGGCCTTCGTGAAGCCGTCACCCGCCGACGATGACAGCTGCTGCTTCAACCCCGAGCAAGAGAACGACGTGAAGCTCAAGTAGTTCTCCGCCGACTTGACCGCCTGCGCGTTCCAGTCCACCGACAGGCTGTCGACGGCCTGGGTTGCCACATCCTTGGGGAACCCGTCGCCGGCCGACGAGGACAGCTGCCGGATCAGGCCGTTGCGCGAGAACGCGGTGAAGCTCAGGTAGTTCTGGGCGGAGGCGCGGGCCTGCTCGACCTGCGGCGGGAACTTGGGTGCTTCGCTCGTGGTGGGTGCCGGCGGCTCGACCGGAGCAGTGGCCGCGGCCGAAGCGGCGGCGTCGTTCAGGTTGGGGCTGGTGGTCTGAATGTGGTCGGGCGCGGCGACCGAGCTGGTCGGGGCAGCGGCGGGCATCCCGTTGGCGGCGTCGTTGACCGCCTTGCCGAAGGCCGCGGTCCAGAGCACGCAGATGACCAGCCCGATCGCCGACAGCACGACGGCGGTGATGGCCAGCCCCTTGTTGCTCGCCTGGCCCTGGTTGGCGCGCAGCGTCCCGACGATGCCGAAGATCAGTCCGAGGATCGTCAGCGGCCACGCGACGATCCCGATGATCGGGATGAACGCGAAGATCAACCCGATCAGGCCGAGCACGAACCCGGCCGTGCCGAGGCCGTTCTTGGGCTGGTTCGCCACCGGCATCGGCACCGACGGCGGCATGGGGGCGTAAGACACGGGGCTGCCTCTTTCAGTCCAGCGGCGACGCAACGGAACGCGTCACGCTCTGTGGCAGACGTCGACATCCGCATCCCGCGCGTAACAGTGCCCGAAAGCCGCCTCCGGTCACGAAAAGGACTCAGCCGACGATGTTCACGATCATTTCCGCTGGTGACCGCAGTGAGCGACTGACTCCCCACCGTTACCTAGAGTAAGAAATTGAAACTTCAAGTTCACTCGTTCGGAGCAAGTGGAGACGTGGGACGACGTCGCCTCGAGCTGAGTTACGACATGAGCGTTCACTGTCACTGGCTGGCGGCGAGCCTGCGAGACGACGACCCGCCCTGCGCTGATCGGATGAACCGCTCAGAGCGCGCCGTCATGACCCAACGGCCGCGACATCCGTCCAGCGTGATCTCACCGCACCGCCCCGCGTTACGTGACCGCACAACCCGCCGACACGGCCGACCTGCTGGCGCAGTGGATGAAAAGCAAGAAGCCGACAACCACTACTGCCCGCCCCAACCACGGCAGTGGCTTGCGGTTCGCCTTCTACGGCCGGACCTCGACCACCCGCCATAAGACCGCGTCTCATCACCGGGCCGGCAACGCGACATGGCCGATGAGCTGGTCGGGGGCCACGGCCATGTCGTCGCCACCTACTTCGACGTCGGCACCTCACGCCGCGTCCCATGGCACCAGCGACCGCAGGCTGCCCAGCTCATGACCGAGACCTCCAGCCCGGAGTCCGAAATCGATGCGATCGTGGTCGGTGAATACGAACGCGCCTTCACCGGCACCCAGTTCGCCACCCTCTACAGCCGGTGCAGCCGCCACGGTATTCAGCTCTGGCTCCCCGAGACAGCCGGTCCGGTCGATTTAAGCAACCGCGATCACCGGGCACTGATGTCGCTGCTGGCCACGCAGTCACAGCGCGAAGTCCTCCGCGCCCGCCACCGGGTACTGGCGGCGATGCACAACAGGCCACCCAGCAAGGCCGCTACCTCGGCGGCCGACCACCCTACGGCTACCAACTCGTCGACGCCGGCCCCCACCCCAACCCCACCGACGCCCGCTGGGGCAGACGACTCCAACGCCTCGCACCCGACCCACGAACCGCGCCCCACGTCGCCTGGATCTTCCGGCAACGCCTGGCCGGGCAAAGCGTCGCCAGCATCGCCCGACACCTCAATGAGCGTGGCGTGCCCTGCCCATCGAGCGCCGACCCGGACCGCAACCGGCACCGCACCCGCGGAGCCTGGACGCTGCGCACGGTCGCCGTGATCCTGGCGAACCCGCGCTACACCGGCCGCCAGACCTGGAACCGCCGCACCACCGACACCAGCAGCCCAGCCTCAACGCCGGCCCTGTCAGCGAAGGCCGCCCATCTAGCGCTCGTCACCGAACAGGACTTCATCGACGCGCAGCAGATCCGAGCGGCGCGACCGGCCAGTGACGGCCGGGCTCGCTGGTTCGCCTTGGCCGGCCTGATTCACTGCGGTGTCTGCGACCGGCGGCTGGACTCGCATTGGAACCACGGACGTGCGACCTACCGCTGCCGTCACGGCTACAACAGCACTCAGTGCGCGGGCCAGTCGCGGCCGAAGACGCTCTATGTCCACGAAGACGAGCTCGTCGACCAGGTACACTCCCGGCTCGGCGACCAAGTAGACGGCAGCGCCAAGCTGAAGCCTGACCAGACACGAAGTAAACGCATCGCCACAGCGCTAAGAGACTCAGGGCAGTTCATCGTCTACGACAGCGCCGGATGGCGACTGCAGGAGATCGATTCGAGCTAGGATCGCCCCGATTTCAAGATCGCGTTTCGCGATCCGTGGGGTAATACTGTGTCCGAGGACGATCTTGCTCACTATCCACACGTCTTAGCACTTGAGAAGTTTCCCAGCTAACAATCTTAATTATAATTCCAATTTCCGCCTCGTTGGCAGCGCTCATGATGGAACACAATGCAGTGACAAGCGGGCGCAAACTGAGATATCGGGAAGTCATCTGATTATGCGGAGGAGATCACCACTGAACCTGGACGGATAGAAGCGAGAACCACCCCCGCTGTGACTACTTCGCCCTTAACTCGGTGCAATCACGAAGCGCGAACAGGTCCCCTGTTACTATTCTGCGCGAGCATTCATCGACCCCACTCACGAGCAACCACTAAACTCAGAAGCGAGCATCAAAAATCATAGATTGCGAACCAAATCATTCGATCAATTAAGCTTCGCAGAACGGCCACACTGAAGGACATCGAGATCTTGCGACATGCCCATCCGCCCAAAACTAACGCTACACAGCGAAGGCTGGACAGTGAGAGTAAGCCGAATTTATGGGGTCGCTTGTGAAGCTCAAAGCTGGAGGGGAAGGTTGCTTAACTCGACCACACCAGTATGCGAGTATATGCTGGATCTGCACCCCCCAGCCAACTCCACGAGGACTAGCAGCGCTCGCCCAGTATGCGTGATGCACGTTCGCCCGACCTGGCGAGACAATCGGCACAACTGCGCAACTGTAACACTCAGCCGTCGGATCGCGACTTGATAAGGCCAAGCCTCTTAGCCACGGAAGGGTCAACCAGATGATCGACTTAGTGCAGAGATATATCTGGTTCCTGATCAGTCCTGCATTAATTGGAGCGGCGCTGCTCGTGCGGGGAGCCATCCGCCAGTTAGGCCTTGATGCAACATCGGCCTTTTTGTGGCTGTTTCGTCGACGCGTTCGCAAGGCTATTGCATCCGCAATGAACTTACGAAGATACTGCAAAATAGTAGCATCGACTCCAAGTGTTCAATTTTTACAGGTTCCAGGAGCGGATCGATCAACGTCGCTTCGAGTTGACGATCTTTTTGTGAGACTCCGCTTAGATATAGCCTCAAATATATCGAAGGTATACACCGATGACAATATCCTAGAAGCCGCCAACCGAATACAGATTGTAGGCGACCAATCAGGAGCGTACTGCGTAGCGTAGTTGATGATGATCGCAGTGATCAAAGCAGCACCAGTGGCCATGGCAGTACGCATGTATTGATTATGCCTAGCACGAACGGCTCAAGCCAGAACTGTTTCCACCGGCCTCGGCCAGCGGCGTCTTCCGCGTCGCCGAGGCCGGTCGGTGAAGGTTCTTCGCCGTATGCCCCCCAGGACCACACTGAGCGGCGGCCGGGGCACCCGATGCCGCCGATCCTCATGCCGAGCCCGCTCCGCGACAGCTCGAACTTGCAGTGGCACCTGCCGACGCGGCGGCGAGTCCGGGCATCGAGGTGTTCAAGCCCTTCGGCAGGACCTGGCCGTCGCGGTCACGGACGTGCCGCGAAATCACGCTCGGCCGACTGCATGAACGTTGTCAAGATCATCAGCCAGCCCATCGAGGTCACCCCGATGGACCACCCTGGACCAGGCGCAACATGATCGTCGCGGGGGCGCCTGACCACGAGGCTCCCGCGACGAGCCGGCACCGGCTTCAGAACGTGATTCCCACTTGACGTGCCATACTCGCTAGTCGGCGGTCGGATCACCGAGCCGTTGCCCTGCGGGTTCCCTTAAGTCCGGAATCACCGGCGACAACCATTTCAGGAGGCAACGTGCGACGCTCGGGTCGCGACGCCCGCCGGAATCATCATTCCCCCTGATTGATGTTCCCGCTCACCGTATGGGAGCTGAACTCATTGCGTGTCCCCGCCATGGTTCGCCACGCCGACCCTCAGTGCTCTGCTCCGTGACGGAGCCCGCCATGGAGATGCCCTACCTGGATCGCCGTGCCGATTTCCCCGCCACTGATGATGTTCGTCGTGTCTGGAAGCCCGCGCGCCGCCACTGCTCTCGAGGTCGCTGTCGCCGAGCTGGTATCGAAGCCGTGGACCAGCAGGTCGCCGCTTGGGCGGGGAACGTAGAGGTGGACTGTGCCCTGGTACTCCTTGATAGTGACCCGTTGTTCCACCAGCGGCGCCAGCCGGGCATATTCCGTCAGAAGAACGTCCTCGTACACTCGCTGCGACAACGCCACCGCCAGGAACGTCTGCTCGGGGTCGGACCGGGTCAGCAGGTCGCGAACTTCCGGGGCGTCGAGCAGGCGGTGGGTCGTGATCACCGCGCCGCCGATCGCGGCCGCTGAACCGGTGTCTGCCGCGGAAACTAGGACGGGGCCGACGTTCAAGCTCGCGCGCATCCGCAGCCGCACCCGCCGCACTCCGGTAGGCCATTGGCTGTCACGGTCTGCCAGCACTTCTTGAAGCGTGTCGAACAAGCGCATCACGACCACGGGGAGGTAGCGCGTGTCGAAGCCGAGCCCGAAGCCGTCCCCGGTGCCGTGGGGGAAGAGCGCCTCGCGCCAGACGTGAGCCAAACCGGCGCGCTCGAAGGCGAGTGCCAGCACGTCCGGGACGGCGTCAGCGAGTACCGCCTGCCCTCGATCGGAGTGCCCGCCGAACTCCTTTGTGTCCACGACCAGCACCGCACGGTATGGCGGCAGCTCGCCCTCGCTCGTCATCCCGCTCCTCGCCAGATCGTCGCAGCAGGCCACGGTACCTTGGCGAACTCGAGCCGTCAGTCGCTCGACAGAGACTGTCCCGGATTTGTCACTTGTCCCGGAACCCGACACCGTTCGCCGGCACTCGGCGCTTCGTCATCGGGTATCTTCGGCAGGACGGCCGCGAAGTCCGGGAGGGTGCGTTATGCCTGAGCCTGTGTTGGTGTCCGTCGCCGCGGCTGTCGCCGGGCGAGCGGTGGTCAGCCTGTATCACCTGGTGAAGGCCAAGTTCGCGGACGACCCCGAAGCGACGGCGGTGCTGGAAGCCGCCGAAGGCGCCGAACAGGAATCGCCGCAGGTGCGGCAGCTCGCCGCAGCACTGGAAGCGAAGCAAACCGAGGACCCCGGCTTCGGCGAGCAGGTACGAGCCGAATGGGAGCGGCACACGAGCGAGCAGCACGCCACGTTCGGCGGCGTGACTAATCACATCTCGGGCCACGTAAGCGGGAATGTTGTTCAAGCTCGCGACATCACCGGTGGCGTCAAGTTCTAACTGAGCCTGTGGTCACTATCGCCGCGAGCGTGGCAATCAAGCCGGTGAGGGAACGACTGCGGCGGGCGGAGCGATGACGGTTGCGGACCAGCGCGAAGAAGGTCGAGACGACGCTTCGTCCGTCAGGCCGCACAACGCAGTATTGGGCGCGGTGATCGGTTCGGTGGTGCAAGCCAACAAGATTACCGGCGGCATCCACTATCACCTGCCGCGACAACAGATCCTGGTACCTCGACAACTTCCCCCGAACCCAACCCCCTTCGTGGGTCGTGCTCACGAACTCTCCACGTTGAGTATGTCCGCGGACCACCCGGATGATGTCGGCGGCGTGATGCTGATCTCTGCCCTGGCGGGGGCAGGCGGGATCGGCAAGACCTGGCTCGCGGTGCATTGGGCACACGAGCATGCCGCCGAGTTCGCGGATGGACAGTTGTTCGTCGACTTGCACGGCTTTGCCCCTTCAGGAGCATCGCTTCCCGCCACCGACGCACTGCGCATGTTCCTGGAAGCGCTCGGCATCGCCCCTGCGCACATCCCCGCTGATCTAGGCGCTCGGACGAGCTTGTACCGCAGCCTGGTAGCCAACAAGCGGATGTTGATCGTCTTGGACAACGCTGCCACCGGCGAGCAGGTCGAACCCCTGTTACCCAACTCGCCAGCCTGCACCGTACTGGTCACAAGCAGAAAGACGCTCTCCACGCTGATCACCCGGTACGGCGCCAAACACCTGCCTCTATCTGTCCTCAGCGAGGACGAGGCACATGTACTTCTTACCCGCCGCCTTGGACACACACGCGTCACCACCGAACGCGACGCGGCGAAGGAACTGATCCGACTATGTGGGCGCCACCCGTTGGCGTTAGCCCTCATGGCCTGCCGTGCTCATGCCCGCCCCCAGCTGCCTTTGGCCGAATTCGCCGCCGAGCTATGCGAGCTGGGCCTAGCCGCGCTCGACGGTGACGATCCCCTGACGAGCTTGCCCAAGGTGCTGTCCTGGTCTGTCCAGGACTTCACAGATCAGCAGCACGCAGTGTTCGCCCTCCTCGGCATCGGCCCAGGTCCTGATATCTCTCTGCCGGCAGCTGCCGGACTGACCGGTCTTGATGAACGGCAGGTCGCCTCGGTAATGCGGCAGTTGGAGGAGGCATCGGTGCTCGACCGCCACCCGGGCGGCCGGTATTCCATGCATGATTTGGTCCGCGCCTACGCCGCTGCGACGGCCCACAACGACCTAACCGAGGAGACACGAATCGCGGCCCTACGGCGAGTGGTGGACTTCTACACCCACACTGCCTGCGCGGCCGATCGTCTCCTCGCACCACACCGAACACCCATCCCGGTCGGTCCGGCCATCCCCGGCGCGAACGTGAGACAGGTGACCGACGGTCCCGCGGCAATGACATGGTTCGACGCCGAACGTGCCGACTTGCTGGCTGCTCAGCACGTCGCGAAGATGTACGGCTGGCATGACGCAGTGTGGCAGCTGGCTTGGGGGTTGACCACTTTCAGCGAACGACGGGGGCAACGCCAGGATCAGCTCACCGCGTGGCGAGCCACGCTGGACGTCATCGACTTTCTGCCCGACCCAACCGCACGCATGAATATTCTTCGGAATCTCGGTCACGCCTATACACACCTAGGTCGCCACGAGGAATCGATCAAGAACCTGCACCAGGCCCTCGAGCTGGCCGCACAACATGACAAACCGATCCACGAGGCCCACGTCCACCGGATGCTCGCGTGGGACTGGGGACGGCAGGGAAGCAACCGTCGAGCTCTTGCACACGCGGTCCGTGCGCTAGATCTCTATCGCGTCCTCGATCTGCCTGCGTGGGAGGCGAACGCGTTCAACACGGTTGGCTGGTACGCCGCCCAGCTAGCCGACTACGACACTGCACGGACGTACTGCCAGACCGCCCTCGCCCTACATCGGCGTCACGACAATTCCGACGGCGAGGCCAATACTCTGGACAGTCTCGGATATATCGCCCGCCGCACCGGCGACCACAAGCAAGCCATTCACTATTATCGGCAGGCCTGTTCTCTCCTGCGCGTTCTCGGTGACACCTACGCATCAGCCAGCGCGCTCGACTGCCTCGGAGGCTCTTATGCAGCGGTCGGCAAAAACACTCAGGCGCGTACCGCGTGGCGGGAAGCGCAGGAGCTATATCGGCAACAAGGGCGAGATTCCGACGTCGAGCGAGTACAGTGTCAGCTCGATACGTGTGGCCATCAACCTCTGAACTTCTCACTCACGTGATGAATGGCAGGCTTCGCGCTTCGGGACCGGCGGAAACAGAACATCGACGTGACTGTGGTGAGCCGCCAGCCGAAGGTCGATCGTCGGATCATTCTGCTCGCATGTGCGCACGGATTTCCGCGGAACGCGGGAGATCGAACATGTCGTAGATCTCCAATGCCTTCTCCCAACAAGCCGCGGCGCGTCGACGATCACCCAGCTCGACGAGTGAATCCGCCATGACGTCGAGGAGTCTGCCGACACCCCTAGGGTGACCACGGCGCTTGTTGAGCTGAGCGAGTGTTTCATCGCAGATCTTCACCACTTCGGCGTGCCGGCCGCAGCTCTGGTACGCCAGGGCGAAGTGATAGGGAGAGGCGGACTCGAGACCTTCAGCGTCGCCGGCTCGCCGACGCAGCACTCGCTCCTGTTCAGCATGGCGGAGGGCTTGCTCATGGTGGCCGAGATGGGCATGGGCCTCGCTGAGGTTACCTTCAACGACCCCCTCCATGCGTCCGTTCTGATATCCGGCGCTCAACGGCCGCGCTCTGTGCAGATAGCCGATGGCGTCGGTGTATCGGCGCTGGTTGAGGCTAATCAGGGCCAGGGTATTGAGCGCCCATGACATTATCGATGGCTGGCCAAGACGTTCCGCCAGAGTCAGACACTGTTTGGCGACTTCAATGGCCCGATCGGCATTGCGGTCAGGCATGTCACAGAGAAATTCTGCCAACTGGCAGAGCAGGTGGGCTTCGATAAGTTCTTCGCCGCTTCGTTGGGCGGTCGCCACGGTGGACTCGAGAACGTCGAAGAGGTCGGTCCACCGTCCCCGGCGGGTAAAGATTCCTATCGCTCCGTATATCAGCACCACGGTCAGATTGAGCAGCGCTGCGTTGGTGCAGACCTGGCGCAGGACTGCGGACACATTGGCGGCTTCGTCGTCCCACCAGGCCATGACGTCCTCGATCGAGGACAACGCCAATACTGGTAGGTCATTTGGGATCGGCTCGTGGAAGGGGGCAGTCGAGGACGGCGGGTGAGTGATCCTTTTCGCTGCTGTCACCTGCTGGGTGTACCACTCCAGTAACCGGCGTTCTGCCTGCTCGCGCTCGGCTTGCGTGTTCTCGAGGTTGGCCTGTTCGGCGGCGTAACTGTGCAGCAAATCGTGGAGGCGGTAGCGATATCGTCCAGCGGACTCGATCAGGTGAGCCGTGGCCAGCTTTTCCAGCAGCCGCCGAGTAGTCGGTAGATCTAGCCCGGTCAAAGCGGCGGCGGCGTAGGTGGTGATGTCTGGTCCCGGGGCCAGACCGAGCAGCCGGAACAGGCGCGACGTGACGACGTCGAGCATGCGATAGGAACCGTCGAACACCGCGCGGACTGTGGCTTCTTCGTCGTCGGACACGCTCAGTGTGTCCAGGCGGGCTTGTTCGTCGGCGAGTTCGGTGATGAGATCGGCGATGGTGAGGCTGGCTTCGGCGATGCGAGCTGCCGCGATGCGCAAGGCCAAGGGCAGCCTCGCGCACAGCCTGATCAGTTCGTCCACCTCGCCGGCGCCCGCCGCGTCGATCGCAGGGCCGATCAAATTCTGAAGCATGCTCGTGGCTTCGTCCGGACTCATGAGGTCCAACGTCATCCGGCGCGCCGAGGTGTTGACGACCAGCCCGGTCAGCGACGCACGGCTGGTGACCAGGACCAGGCACCCAGGGTGTCCTGGAAGCAGTGGCCGAACCTGACCGGGCGTGTTCGCATTGTCCAAGACGATCAGCACGCGCTTGCCGGCGAGCAGCGACCGGTACAAGCCGGCCTGGCTCTCGATCCCGGCAGGAATCATCTCGCCCGGTACACCGAGGGCCTGAAGGAATCCTTCCAGCGCCTTGCCAGCGGACAGCGGGTCACCCGGCCCGTAACCGCGGAGGTTGACGAAGAGGGTTCCATCGGGAAACTGACGTTCGACCTGGCGCGCCCAGTGCAGCGCAAGCATCGTCTTGCCGACGCCGCAGGTTCCGTTGACCGCCGTGATTACCACGGCCCCCACGCGGTCGTCCTGGTCGTCCACAGGTAGCTGCGCGGTCAAGAACGCCAATTGCTCCTGCCGCCCCGTGAAGTCGGGCATGATCGGTGGGAGCTGCCGGGGCACGACGGGAACCGACCACCATCGATTTGCGCCCGTGACAGACACCTGCTGAATCGCTCCGGCCTGGACGACCGATCCAACATTATGACCACGGGCAACATTTCGGGTGAGGTCACTGGTCGGCTCCATGGCAGTGGTCGTGCCTCCCTCAGCGATCCCTCAAGCGCGGCGACTTCGTGGGCGATTCTCTTGGCATCCTCCGGTGAGGCCCTCGACCTCAGAGGTTCGCTGCCCGACCGCGAGACCGTCGGGTCCCCGGCGGGTTTGGCACCCTCCCGGCTTGGTGACCGCATACCTCCACGCCCGTGCCAACACCGATCCGCGGTGGCGTCAGCGTGGTGAGTTAGTCGCGCCAGGCTCCATCATTGTTACGCAACCGGTCACTTTCCGTAAACATGCTCTCTATGCCGCTGGTCGTGCGCATCGCGTACTAGCCCGTGCCAAGGGGCGCGGTTTCTCGGCGCGCTGCAGTCTGCTGAGAACGGAGCACGATCGGGCCGCCGTCGGGCCGCGCAGCTGTGTACCACCATTTGGGTCAGCTTGTCGGCTCCCGCCATATGCGTGCGACGGCGTCGGGATACTGGATCGATGAGCCACCATCCCGATCAGCCGGTGCACGCCGGCACGGCCAATCACGCGACTGGCGGCGTATCCGGGAATCTGGTCCAGGCCGGTATCATCCAGGGTGGCGTGCATTTTCACCAACAGACCCGTCCGATCGTGACCTTCCCCCATCGGGCTGGTGTCGCGCCGCAGCAGGCGGCGGCCTTTCAAGACCGCGGAGGGACTACCCGCCTGCTAGCGCAGGCATTGGAGCGTGGGGACGCCGCGGTACTGACCGCTCACCCAAGATTTCACACCGGCGTGGTGTCGGGGATGGGCGGGGTCGGTAAGACACAGGTGGCGCTGGACTATGCCAAGCGGCTGTGGGCCTCGGGCGAGGTGGAGTTGTGGCTGTGGGTGACGGCGGGCTCGCGGGCGGCAATCGTGTCCAGCTACGCCCGCCTGGCCACGGACCTGACAGGCGTCGAAGATCCCGACCCCGAGCACGGCGCACGACGGCTGCTGGAATGGCTAGCCGGCACCCGAACACGCTGGCTAATCGTGCTCGACGATGTCCAGAGCCCGGCCGACCTACGGGGCCTGTGGCCGCCCGCCACATCCACCGGACGGGTGGTAGTGACTACCCGGCGCCGCGACGCCGCGCTACGCGGACACGGCCGCTGCCTGGTCGAGGTCGACGTGTTCACCCCTCGGGAGGCTGATGCGTACCTGCACGCCGCGCTGGCCGACCAGCAGCACTTGGTGGAGGGCGCGGCCGAGTTGACGGCCGAATTGGGGTTTTTGCCATTGGCGTTGGCGCAGGCCAGCGCCTACATGCTTGACAGGGGGTTGTCCTGCGCCGACTATCGCACCCGGTGGGCGAGCCGTCGGCGGAGCCTTGCGTCGCTGATGCCTGAACCTGACGGGCTACCCGACGAGCACCGCGCCACCGTGGCCACCACGTGGTCATTGTCGATAGAGCAAGCCAACCGGTTGGAACCGGCGGGGATTGCGGGCACATTGCTGGACGTGGCCAGCGTGCTTGATCCCAACGGCATCCCCGCCGAACTTTTTACCTCCCCACCGGTCGTCGCCCTGCTATCAGTCGACTCGGAACGCGAGGTCGACGCCGAGCAGGCGCGCGATGGGTTGGGATGCCTGCACCGATTGAACCTGATCGCCCTGCACCCGGACTCGATGTCTCGAGCGGTGCGGGTGCACGCGTTGATCCAGCGCGCCACCCGAGACACCCTGCTCGCCCAGAAGCTTCCGGACGTGGCGTACGCAGCGGCTGACGCACTTCTGCAAATTTGGCCGGAAGTCGAGCGGGACGCCGCGCTGGGACAGGTGCTACGCGGCAACGCCGACGCACTTGCTGACGCTGTCGGCGAGCTCCTGTGGGAGTCCGATCGATATGCGGTGTTGTTCCGCGCGGGTATCAGCCTCGCTGACAGAGGGTTGGTCGCCGAGGCAAGGGGCTACTTTCACCGACTCCACACCACCGCCACGCGTCAGCTGGGAGGCGACCATCCCGACACTTTGACCATCCGTAGCCACCTCGCCGTCTGCCGAGGGGAGGCAGGCGATCCCGCTGGTGCCACAGCCGCCTTCCAGGAACTGCTCATCGACCAGCAGCGGGTGCTCGGTCCTCACCACCCCGACACCCTGGCCACCCGTGGCAACCTCGCGCGCTTTCGGGGTGAGGCAGGCGATCCCGCCGGTGCTGCAAACGCGTTCGACGAACTGCTTACCGACCAGCTCCGTGTGCTGGGTCCTGACCACCTCGACACCCTGACCACGCGCAGCTATCTCGCCTCCTGGAGGGCGCGTGGGGGTGATCTGGCTAGTACTGCAGCCGCGTTCGAAGAACTGCTTACCGAAGAGCTGCGCGTGCTGGGTCCTGACCATCCCGACACCCTCACCACCCGCAACAACGTTGCGCGATTTCGAGGGCTTGCGGGTGATCCTGCTGGCGCCGCAGCCGCCTTCCAGGACCTACTCACCGACCGCCTGAGGGTACTCGGCCCTGACCACCCCGACACCTTGGCAACCCGCAACAACCTCGCCTACTGGCGGGGTGAGGCGGGCGATCCCGCCGGCGCCGCAGCGGCATTCGAGGAGCTACTTGCCGACCGACTGCGGGTGCTGAGCCCTGACCACCCCGACACCTTGACGACCCGTGGACACCTCGCCTGCTGGCGGGGTGAGGCGGGCGATCCCGCCGGCGCCGCAGCCGCGTTCCAAGAACTGCTCACCGACCGACTGCGGGTGCTAGGCCCTGACCACCCCGACACCCTGACCACCCGCAACAACCTCGCCTACTGGCAGAACCAATCTTCCGATGGGCTGAATTCGTGATCAAGCTCAGCCGGTCGATAATGTCAACCCAGCTCGTGCCTAATCGAACATCCGCTTCTGCCGCGAAGGGTGCCAGTATCGGCATTTATCATTCCCGATGAATGTGGAAGTCCGAGCAAGTCGGCTCAGGCGTTGCATGCCTGACTCCCTCCATCGAGGAACACCACGAGGACTGGAGGCTCGTCCAGCAGAGCATGAGATCCTCGGTTTCCCGAGTCCGCGAGAGTCCAACCGTCGAATCGATGAACGCCTGCGCGTCCACAGCGTCGACGTTGCCGCCGAGCTCTTCGATCCGTGCCCACTCCCGCGCCACGCGAGGCACATCGCCGGTCTGGGCCAGCACATCGTGAGCCGAAGTGTTCAGCTCGGACACCCACGACCCCTCGTAGTCGGAGTCCGGCTCCCGGCCGCTGGCCACACCAAACTCTCGCTCACGAGGTTCGGACTCCACGGCACCTGCTGGTCGCCGCGATCATCATGCCCAACACGACTATCGGATCGACGTCCTTCGCGTCGATCCCGTCGAACACATTGCCCACCGGAGTGCGCCACCACCGGCATCCATCACCCGCCGCACGGCGTCGGCGGGCTTGCCGGAACTCCGGTGTGGGCAGCAGCCACACGGCATAGCCGGGCACCGCGAGCAGCGGCTTGACGAGAGACGGCAGCAGCCGGAGGCCCTCGGCGACGAACTGCCCGCGCATACCGCTGAGTGCGCTGCTCGGAGCGCTGATAGCCGGGCTCGACGTTCCCACCACGGCTGGACGGACCGCAACCACCGGGGCCACTACGCCCAGACGAGCGCCCGCCCCCATAACCATGAGCGCCCACTACAGTTGAAATACACCAACGCTGATACGTCCAAACGGGTTAACCGTCCGACGATGCCAGGGGCCTACCTGCCAAGCGGGTCGTGAAGACGTATCGTTCCCCTCTGCCGCCCGAATCGCGCTCAGGAGGAATCCGGTGGCTGACACTCCGGATCGGCCACCTGCAGGCTCCACGGACAACACTTCGACAGGTAAGAAGCTCGAGAACGTCATACAGGGCCGAGACATTTCGGGCCCGATCCATTTCCACGGGCGGTCCGGCACCGGCCTTGTTGTGGCTGTTGCCGTCGCTATGGTGCTGGCCCTCGCCGCACTGGCGCTGGCTGCGGCGGGGCGAGGCGGCGACACCCCGGCAACCTCAATCGCACAGCCGTCTCCCGGCGACGGCCCGGCAGAGCCGAGCCAAGCGCCGGAGTGGAAGCCGCTCCACGCCTGCAAGCTGCTGGATCCCGAGTCAGTGGCGTTGTTCTTCGGAGTGTCGCTGGACCAGCTACAGCCCGGTGCGGAAATCGGGCCGATGCCGGAAGCGACCCCAAATCGCGGGAAAGTGACGAATTATACCAATTGCGTATGGAAACCTATGGATCCGGCCGACCTGCGTACGCTCGTTTGTCACTATCTGAGCTTCGTCAACGACGACGAGGCCAAGGCTGCGTTCGACGCCATGATCAAGATCAAGAAGGGACAGTCCGGCGACGCCACCCTGATAACGCCGCCGAACATCGGCGACAAAGCCGTCATCGCGGACTCTCCTGCACACTGGATGCTCGCCGAAAAAGCCGGTTTCGTCGTCGACCTGTCGTTCGAGCCCGCCGAAGCCCGAAACAACGGCGAATTCCGCACACTGGCGACTAGCGCGGCCAGCCGCGGCCTCTTCGCTTGAGCGCGAACCCGGGCGGCAGCGCGATCCAGCGACCGGGTCAGCAGGGACCTTTGTATGGACCGGGGCACCACGCCGAAGCGTCACCGCCGGCGTGGTGCCCCGGTTCGTGGTCGGATTCGAGCGCACCCAAGGATTACGTGTGTACTGGCGCGCTTTGGGCACGGACGCGCGCCACCAACATCCGTGAGGTCGTCGCGCCGACCCGAAGCTGTTTTCGCAACGTCTCCGCTGAGATCGGACGGCCGATCCGCCGCCAATGTTCGGCGTCCGCGCGTCGCGCCCGCTCCACAAGTTCCTCGTCGAGGTCGGAGGCAGGCGCGGTCCTTGTCTCTAACTCCTCACGACCCAACTCGACTACCTCGTGAACCTCCGGGTTGGCGCTGTCCGACTGAAGGTCCAAGGGCGAAGCCGCAGCTGACCGGCCCGACTCGGAGGCGTTCGCAGCGGTCAATGCCCGCAGGAGACCAGGCCCCGTTTCGGCCCAACCGATGAGCAGGAGCGGGCCGACCGAGTCGAACGCGGCCTTGCCCCACTGGCCAGCGGACACCGGGTCAGCGACGTTCAACAGCAGGGTCACGGCGCTCGCCGCCAACAACAGCCGCCGAGCCGGCCGAATCACCTCAACGGAAGCACCCCGTAGCGACAGGGACCGAATGGCGACCAGCAGCCCGACCACGGACAGATCCACCGCAGGCGCCACCAGCGGCGCAATCCAGACCGGCACGCCCAGCCGAAGCGCCAACGTGAACACGTTCCCGAAACCGAACAGGAACGTCAGCGCCACGATGACCCCGACGATCAGCGTCACCGCCGACAGCACCGGATCACGGTCCTCGCTCGGGCTCAACACAGCAACCACCCTGCCCGGCAGTTCCCGCCCGGCCCCGCGCCCTCAGCAATTGACCTGCACGGATACCTCGACAGAATCCGGCACGGACGAGCCCGAGAAGTGCCCGAGAGGTCTCGCACACGTCGACAGAACGCGGTATAGTCCGACACAAGTGATGGCCGTTGACCAGCCGAAAAGGTCTTGTCCGACATCACTCGGCACCACCCGACACCCCAAAACGCGTTCTCTTAATCAGCGGGTTGAGATACCGGCGGTACCCAAAGATCGTCGCTCGAGCACAGTGCTCCGTCAGATGCCCGG
Organism: Amycolatopsis sp. NPDC051106; assembly: GCF_040682775.1. NCBI lineage: Bacteria > Bacillati > Actinomycetota > Actinomycetes > Pseudonocardiales > Pseudonocardiaceae > Amycolatopsis > Amycolatopsis sp. NPDC051106. The sequence goes on from NZ_JBFBBQ010000013.1 coordinate 29,994, forward strand.
GCATGTCCGCCGCACACTTTGCTCGAACGATCCTGACAAGCTGGCGCACTCGACCAGCCGTCGACACACGCAGCCGATAAAGGCTGAATTGAACCGTCCCTTGCACAGCCAACAACTCAAGTTGTCGCGTTGAGCTGAGGCTCCGGTGCAGAGTTGGCAGTCAAGCCCATCGCGCGGCACACTGACACTAGTGATCCACTTGGATGACCGACGCCCTCCCACGTCAACGCACGTGGAGGGTACGTGTCCACACCGTCGAGCGCCGACGAGAAGGCGGCGACGAGCAGCGCTCGCGCTACCAGGACTCCGGCCGACATCCCGTCCAGCTCTCATGTCGTACAGCCCGCCGACCGCATCGTCGAGACGCTCGCGATCCCACCACTATCCAGGACGAGCTCCACGGTCACGGCGCTTCCCGTCCCTCCGCTAGAACCGCTAGTTGATAACTCGACGGCGGGTTTTGCCCTCGTGCGGGTGGACGGCTCAGGCACCGTTGCGTCGAAGGCAGCCATCACGCTGCTCGGCTGGTCTGCGGGGATCCCGATTCGCTACGACATACGTTCGGGACTGATCGTTGTCACCGCAGACCCGACCGCTGGACGGCGGGTGCCGGCGAAGCTGAATCTCGTATTGCCCACAAAGATCCGTTCCCGCTGCCGTATCCGCGCCGGCGACCAAGTCTTCCTCGCCGCGCTGCTCGAGCACAAGTTGCTGGTCATCTACCCGCAGCGCCGTCTCTACGACATGGTCCTCGCCTACCACGCAACCCTTCGGACCGAGCCCGGTTCGCTTCCCTGATCAACCGGGAGCCATATCGCCGCCGCTCTTGTGGGGTGTCCGCGCGACACGACAGCGGCGCGAACACCCCGCAGGCTGGTCAGGCGGGTGCTAGCGGATGTGGTTCACCGGTCAGGGCGGACAGCGCGTTGGCGACTTCGGTGATGTCGGCTTTGACGTAGGTGGTGGTGGTCAGGTCGCTGCCGCTGTCGGCGTGTCCGGCGTAGGCGCGGGCGACGCCGATGCCGAAGCGACGTTCGACCCAGGTCAGGGTGGTGTGGCGGAGCCAGTGGGCGGTGACGCCCATGGCCTTGGCCCAGTCGAGTTCGTTCTGGACGCGGTTGAAGATGTAGTCGTAGCGGCGTTTGGTGATTGGCAGACCGTTGGCGTAGCGCAGCAGCTGTCCGTTGCGGTCGCCGTCACCCCGTTCTTTGGCGTGTACGAGTAGGTGGCGTATCAGTGTCGGCGAGACGGGCTGCCAGCGTTCGGTTTCGCCCTTCTCGCGCAGCAGGATCAGGCACTGTTTGTCGTCGAGGTCGCGGGGCCGTAGGGCCAGTGCGCCGCCGCGGCGGCAGGCGGTCTCGACGTGCAGGCGGCAGATCAGCGCGTCGAGTTCCGGGTCGTTGCCGGTGCTGGCCACGACGTCGGAGATCTCGACGAGCCGGTCGTTGGCCAGGCCGCGCCGGGTGGAGGGGTTGCGGCGCGGTTTGGTGACGCGGATGGCCGGGTTGTTGCGATCATCGATTCGCTGGTCGTTGACCAGGTGCTTGTAAAGGCAGCGGACGGCGGCGATGAAGTTCTCGGCCGCGTTGCGGCCTCCGCGGGAGTTGCGCCGGACCCGGGCGGTGCGGCGGACGATCTCGGCCTGGGTCTTGATCTCGCTGGCGGTGATGGTGTCCATCCGGCGGCCATCCCAGGCGGCTTTGGCTTTATTCCAGTAGGAGCCGTAGGAGGTGGCAGTGCTGGGGGAAACGAGCCGGGCGACGACCGGAATCCATTCGTTCATCGTCGGGACGGGCTTGCGGTCGCCGTTCTCGGCCGGTTCGTTGAGGAGATCGGCGGGGTTGACGCCCAGGCGCGAGAGCAGCAGCCGGGCGGCTTCGAGGTCGGCGGAGTTCGTGGTGGTGGTTTCGGTCATTGGTCCGCCTCCCCAGCGGCAAGGGTCGCGTGAAAGTCGCGCAGCATCACGTGTACTACGTGTTCGGGGTGCACGACCAGGACGTCCTGAGCGAGGTCGGCCACGAGCAGGACGCGGCTGCCGGCCAGCACGCGGCAGCCGTGCCGGACCGGGGCGGGTAGCACGACATACGGTTTGGTGGTCATCCGGAAGACACCGTCGCTGCGACGGCAGATCACTGCGGACGAGCGAATCTGCGCGATCAGCAGACGGTCACCAGGTTTCCAGTCCAGGGCGGTGACGATGCCGCGGTCCTGGATCCGGCCAGAGGCGTCCAGCAGCGCGGTGGAGAACCGCCGCTGCCCATCCGTGGCTAGTTCCGGCAGCGCCGGTATCGGCAGCGGGACGAGGGTTCCGGCCTGTACAGGAGCAGGCTCATGCCTGCCGGCGCGGGGCGGGAGCGTGAGCGGCGCGATGCCGGTCATGACGCACCTCCCCGATAGCGGTCGCGCGGGGAGGGCGCGGTCAAGATCAGCCTAGCCGAGACGAGCAAGGGCTGAACGCCAGAAAGACCCGCCGTGGCGGGCCTGTTACTCTGTGGTGCGGGAGATATCCCGTGTTTTTGTGTCCGAGGACGATCTTGCTCACTATCTACACGCCTTCCACTTGGCGCGTTCTGAGCTGCATGGCGGGCTTGTTCGCCCTTCACGATCGTGAGCTCAACGGTGGCCGCGGCGGTGCCAGCTCAGCGGTCACCCGTGGAACGCCGTAAGCGCCCCCGGTGCTCGACATAGATCTCGGCGATCACCCTCACCAGCTCGTCCTCGGCCTCCGCTCGCGTAGCACGCGCCTGCTCGGCGGCGACCCACTAATGGAAGCCCTGTCGATGCAGGCCCAGGACCCAGCACGACCGCTTCACACCGAACTCGGTGCGATGCTCAAAGATGAACCGGTAGCGGTAGATCGTCGATCCGTCTCGCGCGCAAAATAGGCGGCGCTTTCCGCAGGATCTCCTTCTCATACTCCAGCTCAGCAACCTTTTTACGCAACCGCGTCACCTCATCGGCCACTCCAGGATCCCCACCGGCAGGCCGGCCTCCGCCGCCTACTTGGCCACGTTGACCCACGACCGCAACATCTCGCGGTTGACCCAGCTCTCGGGCGCTCTACCGCAACCGACGATCACTCGAGCTCACCAGCTCCACCGCATCGCGACGGAACTCCGGATACTTCGACCTGCGCGACACCAGGACATCCTCCCCCAGACCACCGTCTGGAATCAAGGTGTCCGGCCCCATGGGGCAACCCCATGTCTACACCCGTAACGGGTAAACATGCTGACAGACATCGGGGCGTGGCGGTCACGGGCGTGAGTTGCGGCGTCCGGCATAATGTCTCACATGCGGAGATCAAAGTTGACGGTTGCGGCTGAAATTGCAGGTGTTGGCGCGCTGGTTGTCGCAATTGCCGCTTTATTTGTGGTCGTATTCTTTGATACCGGCGTCCGAATGCCTTGGAATTCCGGCGCCAACGCGCAGCCGAGTTCGAACACCGCGCCTATGTCGGATTCGACATCCAGTGCAGCCCCCCGGAATCCTTTCGCCCAACGGGCGGATCCGACACCAGGAAGCAAGATGGAGGCAGCGGCGAAAGATTCAACGACCGAGCCAAGTCGTAGTCACGACGACTTTTGGACCAGCTGGCTCGGCCTCTGCTTTGCTGCTTTCGTGGCCTATCTTGTTGTGGCCATCGCTTCCATTATTATCGGCTTCTTGGTTAACGCATTTTTCTTTCCCGATAATCCGGCCGCAGTGGGAGTTACAATCTCAACCCCTTTGGTGAGCATGCTATATCTATGGCTCTTCTGGCCATTCTTGTCAGTCTTTGGAAGCATATTGTTTGTAGCACTCACTGCGGTAGCCGCCGTCTGCTTGGCATTTGTATTGGAGGACTGGATTTTGTGATTTAGCACGTCAGCCCCTTCGTGCACCGTAGTGCGGATGGCGCCGTTAAGCAGGAGGCCGACGAGCGCTTCTTGTCGGGTGCGCCAAGGGCCGCCCGTCACGGTGAGCCCGTGAGCGCAGTTGTCGTCCGGGCTTCGCAGCGGCATTTCAGGCCGCGCGCGAGGTAGCCGAGCAGGATCGAGTCACCGGCGAGTACGCGGTAGATGCAGGAGATCTCGAAGCCCTCGCCGCGCTCGACCTCCACGGTATCGACGTCGATTACGTCCCTGCGCGTCACCGGCCGCACGATCACCGTTTCAGAATTCGTGAGGGTTTTCGTGACATTCCTAGGCATCGGCACACGGGCGTAGGCGGACGCTCGACAGTCGCGCTCGGCACGGCCGCATCGTCGGACGTGTGCCCAGCGTTAGCTAGCTCGGCGATAGCCAACTCCATGAGCGCGGCGGCGGGCACATCGCCGGAAAGCCCGGCGTGCCGCGCAGCGGCGAGCGCGCGGCCGGCGCGGTCGAGTGGGGTGAGCAGGTCCGCGCGGTCAGGCTCGGCGGCCAGGCGCTCCCGGCCGGCGCGCTGACGGCAGGCCGGTCCAGTCATCCGCCGACTCCAATTTTCGTGACTTGTTTCGTGACGACGGCGCCACTCCACCGTGCGATCACGAAATTTGTCACGGAATCAGCCGTCACAACTTGTCTCAGGGACCCGTCACGCCGTCACGCCCGGTGTGACGGCCGGAAATGCTGGATGACCTGCGGAAACGTTTCGTGTGACCGCTGTGACGGCTCGCTAAACCGTCACGGTTACTCGAAACGGCCCCTCGTGGGTCGTTTCGAGGCGTCCGTCGGACAGCCGTCCCAGCGCGGCCAGCGTCACCTACGCGCGGCGCGCTGCGGCCGCAATCAGGTCTGCGGCCGCATCAGCAGCAGCGGGCCAGGCTCCACCAGAAGGTCCCGGGCTCGCTACACCACGCACTCGGTAGTCAAGTAAGCGGTCACCTCAGCGATGCGCACCCAGCGACGGTCGTGTTCGACGACGAACAACACGTACAGCCGACGCAGCAGCACCGTGTCCACATGGAAGGGATTCCACCGCCAAGGTGCCTTGGCATGGGGCGCGAGGAACCGCTCCCACGTCGGCCCCAATCGACGCGGCGCCGGGTCCCTCTGAGTACCACGCCGGCCGTCGCAGGCCCCTGGCTACCTTTACACCGTCTGGCGCGACCCCAAGAACGACTTCGGCGACGACGCCTTGGCCCGCCACCTCGCGGCGTTCCACCGGGCCCCTTTAGGCCACCGTGTCGGGCTATCCGCCACTGTCACGACTTACCGCCACGGCCGACGCGGTCGGGTCGGCATCGGGGCGCCCCAATTGTCGGCGGATCGTCGGAATCTGGGTTCGGAGATGCGTCTCGACCTGCTCGAGCCGATCGGCGAAGCTCTCGGTTTTCCGGCCGTAGTAGGTGCCGACAGCGTTTCCGGCCTCCCGCACGATCGAGCTGACATCGGCGGCGAGTTCGACGTGTTTGTCTTCGAAGGCGAGGGTCGATGCGAGCAGACCTGTTTCGCCCCTGGCGAGGGAGAGCGAGGTCCAGGGCTGGTGTGCCCATGACGCGTAGTGCGCTGTGGCGCTCCACTGGTGATAGAGGCTCTTTCCGTCAACATCGATGAGGCATCGAACAGGCGCAAGGGAGTGGAACGGCTTTGGTTGTCCGCCCTGGTAGATCGCGATGTTCCGGCCGTGGCCGTAGTCCTTCCCGAAGGGCCTGACGTCAAAGCCCGCGTCCTTTGCGAGGCGTTGTGTGTACTCGACCGAGCCTCGTTCGTCGGGCGGGATCGTCGCGCCCCCGGAGCGCTGTTCGCAGGCCGACCACAGATGGAAGCGCGCAGAACGATAGAGCCGTTCGCCTGGGTCAGCTGGAAGCAGCCAGGCGGCCAAGGCGGTGCCTTCGAGAAGGGTGCGCGCGAGCGTGAAGGCGGCGAAGCCTGGCCACCCGTTCGGATGAAGACCGCTGTCCTGCAGCGCATCCGGCGGGTAGATCATCGCCAGCGACCTGAGGTGGTGCAAGACGCCTCTGACCGCGTTGTTAGCACTAATCTCGGCCTCGACGAGCAGCCGCGTTCTCCCGCCAGCCGACTCATCGGGCCCTTCGAGGGGTTCCCACTGGTCCCACGGAGCGGACTCGTCGCACTGCTGGTCCATGCTCAAGGCGTGCCATGCGTCGCGCACCACCTGGTATGCCCAGGTAAGGTGATATAGCGTTGAAGGGCCCTCGGTGGTCATCGCGCGAGACTACCTGCGATGCCGTCGAGCTACCTCCGGTTTTAGGCTCGGGAACATGTTCGCGAGCACTCCAGCTCGCCCTGGATGTCAGCGCCCCTGCAGTGCGGCGCGCCTGATTGCCGCCCTGGCTCTCATCGAGTTAGATGAGACAAGGAACAAGGACGGCAGGCGATACAATGAGCATCCAACAAGATCGACGGCAGCTAGAAGCAAAACAAAAATCTCAATCTGATGCTGCTCGTAAAGCCGCAGATCTCCGCACGAGGGAGTCGCGTAAGCGAGCAGATGCCGCCCAGGCTCAGCAAGCCGCCGGTCGAACGAGTAGCGCCAGCCAAGCGCGCATGAAGACGTCGGAGGCTACGCGAGCGCTAGAGGCGGCGAACAAGTTCGGCCGCGACGCATCAGCTCTAGAAAGTAAAGCTGCTAGTTATGGAGCCGACGCGGCGAACCTGCAGGCCAAGATTTCACGGGCAGAAGCCGCCGAAAGGGAGCGTCTCGCCCGTCAGCAGGCCCTCGCTCAGCGCGCGGCCGAGCAGGAGCGGCGCAAGTTTGCTCAACAAATCAGCTTCACACAGCAGAGAGTCTCAATGACCGAGACGGCATTGCACCACCTCAAAGCACCGAAAGTGGAGAAACTTCGCATCCTTATGCTCGGCGCTTCCTCGCAGGGAGACTTACGCGTTGGACGGGAGCACACTAGGATTCGGCGAGCAGTGGAGGTCGCCGTGCACCGGGACCAGGTGGAGATTGACGTAAGACTGTCGGCAACTGCACAAGACCTTCTGGAAGGGATTGCGAAGTTCCGCCCACACGTTGTCCATTTCTCCGGACACGGCGACGACCAGTTGATCGTCTTCGAAGATGACATTGATGACCTGCACGAAGGTGTGATCATAACTGCGAGCGCCTTTGCCGCCGCTTGCGCAGCCACTGACGACCCTCCCACATTAGTAGTACTCAATGCATGTCACTCGAAGGGAACTGCTGAGGCGTTGGTTAACCGCTGCGCACCCCTGGCAGTTGGAATGAACGGAAGCATCGATGATGCCGACGCACTCCAGTACGCAACGGCGCTTTACTCCTCAATTGCCAACGGTCACTCAGTTGGCTCCGCGCACGCTGCCGGCAAGGCGGCAATTGAACTTTCTGGCGGCGAACACGACCTTCCCTATCTAGCATTGACTCCTGGCATTACGGCGAGCGTCGTCAAGCTCGTCCAGGAACCTTGAAAAGAAACAGTAACCGCAAAGTCACTACCAGACGATCCACCCCAAGGCAGAGAACAACATGATTGAGGAGAAGTAAACACTTGGAAGAGCCTCGAATCAGAGTCCCTAGATGGACAAGAGCGGCCTACAGCAATCCTCCTTTCGTCCGAAAATCTGATGAATTCAGGTTCGTCGCCGAGGGCAGCATCGAGTGCTGGCGCGGCACGCCTCACGAACTTCTAAGTGTCGCCGAAATACTTACAACACAGCGCACGGTTTACACTATTCAAGCATCTATAACATGGATAGACGGTACCGCTTTTCGAGCAGAATCAGTTGAAGAAGTTCGCGCAAAATTAGGAAGCCAGAATCTAAATAGGGTGCTGGCAATACGAGTAGAAGCAAAGTCGTCAGATGACACTGTAAACACCGCACTAGTGGCCAGAAATAAAATACCAGGAGTCATCGTACACGTTGAATCAACCGATGAAAGCCAAGCTTTAGGGGCTGCAGAGTTGGCCTTTAGACAACTAATGCTCGGATACGTGGATCGCATGGGAAGCTTTCGTGCACCAACTTGGATGCTCACCGCGCTAACACCAATGCTTGTATTTGGCCTGCTCATCAGCGGGAAAATAGATAACGGCGCAATTAGAGCAACGGCAGCAGCTTTGGTGGCGGCAACATCGATAGCGACATTCGCCGCAACATATAGGCTGCTTATGTTCTCAAAAGGATTCGAATTAGTTGACCAGATTCCTCGATCAAAGATCGCCGGATTGCTGGCCAGCACACGAAGCATCTATCGAAACCGTTGGACAAAACCCATACTTGCCGGACTCATGGCTATCATCTTGGGCATTATTGGAAATAAGCTGTCGGACCTTATTCCATTCCCCTGATTAACCTATTCGAGATATTGTAGTCACCACATGCGTTCTTGCACATCCGTTCACGGTCACTTCAATATTTCTCACTTTCTAACCGCAGCTGATTGAGCTCTGCTTCTACTACCGAGCCGCGCATTTCATCGGGCTCCCAAATCACGTGATCGATATCGTCGAATAGAATATCCCACCTCTCAAAAGCGGCCGATATAGTGACCAAAAGCCGACCTGTGACCATCTCAGGAACCTCAGTCAGGAAGGGTCCGGCCAAATGCATAGACCCCGCCGAACGCCTCACAGCGGAAGGGGCATATCGCAACTCAAGTAGCCGCATTATATGACGCATCTCGTCGGTGAATACTCCTTCCATCACCTGTTTTTGTAGCTCGCCACAAAAATCTAGAAATACTCGACCTTTAGTGGTCACTTGAACCAGGAGGGCGCCTCCGCCGAACTGGCTCGCAAACCCCGATCCCAACAAGCGCAATAGTCGTTCACGAACCGCGCTTGCAGACACTCCCAGGGCCGCCGAAATGTCTTTTGTAGACTTATATTTCTCGCGTGTCGTCGACAACAAGTGGAGGACGGCAATATTTAGACCCGCCACACCGCTAGCGCGCACGAAGAAACGAATATCCTCCGGCCCGAGGTTTCCGAACACGATATTCATCAGAATATCGCGATTGACGTTCTCTTCAAGCATTCCAGAGACGAATTTGCGTTGCGTTTCGTCGTCAGCATCGAAGTCATTCGGCACCCAAAATACCCGGAGACGGTGTGGTCGCACCGGCGCACCGCTCGAACGAAAGTCTCTCATGCCCTCAGAGAGCAATCTCCGTGCCTTAATAGTATCTCGCGCTACATAAGCGCAAATTTCCGCATCTGGATCAAGTAGCATCGTGCGCAAGTCCTTATCGACTCCGGCAGTATGACTCCAGAGCGTTTGCCCCACCAGTGGACGAGACCAATCACGACGCAACTCACATGCGAAGTCAAATTTCCGTCGCTCCGCTTCCACGTACGCATAAAGGCGCGATTTAGACATTCTACTCAAAACATCGGTGACGCATTGAGATAGGAATTGATGCTCTGCCGATTCCGCCACGCTTCAATCTCCCTGATACTCACGACCAAGATCGTTGATAATACCTACAGTCTTCGATGATTTGTCGAGCTACCCGAGACCGTCGTCATCATAGTATGGATGCCCCTTTACGGGTAGCACAAAACCCGTGTTGCGTCCCGGCTTTGAACAACCCGTCTCACCAAACGCTTGGTAGTAAAGGTTATACTTCGGAGGAAAAATCACCAACCCAGCACCGTTGACATCACCAAGGCTGTGACGGTGCATAATCTTCACCAATTTTGGCGCCAAATCAAGTCCCGACTTCCTTCCCGCGATTGCGGCAGTCGTCGAAGCGACAACGAGGTCAGCGAGTTGAAGATGTGGCACATGATGACTTGGCGCCGTAACAATGGGAAGAACAATTTTCCCGGGCTCCACATATTCAGTGCCGTCACCTGTGATGCATAAAGTGTCAGCAAGCCAGCGTCCCTCCTCCGCCGAACCTCCACCAGGCTTGTCGGCGATCATGATCCCAATGTCGTCGTAGTCGTCCAACAACATAGATACTCGCTCGAACAACCACTTGAGGATTTCGCGCCCGACCTCCGCCTGGTTGCGTTGCGTATACGAGGCGGAATGGTCAATGACCACAACGATAGACCTAACTTGATGATCAATCGCAGCTTCAAGCATTCGCGCTCGGAGTGCGCCAGCAACCTCGCCACCAGCGCTCGCGAGAAAACTGCCCTTGGGAGCTTTCCATTTGATCTCTTCCTGCGAAGGAATTCCAAGGTCGATGCGAATTGCAGCCAATGTATCGGCGTAAGTGGCCACTTCTTCCTCAGGAAAAATTACGGCCCCCATCGCCATCAAGTGCCCTAGACCGCGACGGGGTGGCTCTCGCTGCTGACTATCATCGATGAACACCAGTCGCATAGCAACCGCCTTTCGCTAACCTTTCACGAGCCACTTGGCACATAGTCCAGATCATGATCGGTCCCGTGGCGTTTTCGTGTCGTAATATTGTCGCTGACAGCGGTGCGTGAGTTACAGACTGTACGTCTCGATTTGGCGAAGATTTCTGCAGTCGCCTACAGGAGACCCAACGTTGCCAGCATGGTTCGACTTCTCAGCGCAACAACCTCCGTGTCACCCCTGCCTGAAGGCCGCCGTAGAGCGCAATCCAACGGAGGTCGTTCTGCCCGGTATGCCTACGGCTGCCCTCAGGAGGAGCGCTGCCTGGCGGTTCAGGCCTCCCAGCATCGACGCCAATCCGAGTGAGATGGCAGAAGCGGTTGGGAATCGTCGGCGAGTATGCAGTAGTTACCTGGGGCCGGAGTCTTCGCCGCGTGCCCCAGAGTCGACTCCGCATCGATCATGCGTTCGATGTCGGAGGTCGAGTTTCTGACACCGCAGGTGCGCGGATCTGGCCGTCGCAGCCCGTCCAACGAGCCGTCACGACTCCAGGCTCTTGACGACAGCCGTAAGGGCCAGCTGACCTGCAAAGATCCCATTTGTGTCGGTTGTGACGGATGCGCCGGAACGGGCCACAGCCGTCACAATTCGGCCGCTTACGGCGCCGCTCTCAAGCTACGAGGCCATCTGCTGTCACATCGGACGCTTGGGCCGGCACACGGCGCGGCGATTATGCACACTCCTGTCTGAAGCAGCCCAGTGTGCGATCAATCAGTCATGGCCGAGCGTCGTAACGCAAGGTCGTACGGCGTGAGGCGGTCCGGTCTCCCGGTACTCCAACCCACAGTCTTCTCGATATGCTCCGCGTACTCCGCTCACGAGGGTGTAGCGCTTCAGAACGACGACGGCACCTTCAAACCTGCCAGTCGGCACGCTTAACCTGGCTAATTCACGAACGACCGGTTCGATCCTGCCGAAGTGGGATTCCCTGCTCACGACGATAGACGACGTCACAGCGTTCGCACTGCCGAAGAATCCGGCGCTGTCGACGCTCGTCGGACAACTTGAACGCCACGGCGTCCGAGACTCCGCAAAGCATCGTGATGACCTGCCCGGGTGCCGGAATCTCCGTCAGGCGGGTTCGATGCCACTCGCCGGCGATCACTGGCTGGATCAGAAGCGGTTCGATGTAGATTGTCGCGGTCACCGTGTCGCTCGAATCAGGGCAGGTGCGCTCAAGGCGGACGTGCTCGCCGGCTCATCGAACGCGCGCCGCAGCAGCGCCTGTGTTGTGTCGTGATAGCGGCTCAGCATTTTGCGATCGGCCAGGTAGGTGTTGCAGTGGTGGTGCCTTAGCACCACCGCGATCGGATCGGAGCGATCCTCGAAGAGCGTGAATGCGCCGATCGACTTCAGCGCGATCTCCGTTGACGGCACGATCCGGATAGTCACGTGCTTGAGCTGCGCCGCCGCGTGAAGATGCTCAATCTGCTCGTTACGTAGGTCGTCCATGCCGCGTAGTGCCTGGTCACCGATAAGGAACAGGTAGCGCCGGTCCCCTCGATCCAGTGCCTGGTGGCGGACTTGGCGGCTTAGCTGCTCCATGTCCCTGCGGTCGTCCTCTACCACGCCCTTGTCGAGCACTCGTTCGGTATACGCCCGCGTCTGGAGCAGCTCGGGAATGCCCGACGGTGCCCACTCCACGACACGGCTAGAGAGCTGTTCGTACGTCCACAGCAGGTGCCCGAGCTGCGCGTCAGACGAGTCGACCAGATTCGCGTCGCCGGCGTACGGGGCGAACGCCATCACCCGGTCGTACTCAGCCGACTCGACCCGGAGGTATCCGAGGATCCAGGCCACGGCCGTCGCGGGCGCGACTCTGACGCCCAACTCCCACGCCGAGAGAGTCGCGGGACGAACCCCGATCTTGTCGGCCAGCCTCCGCAACCCGATTCGGCGGCGCTCACGGGCGTCTCGCAAACTGCTGCTGACAGCGACAGTCGCGGGCGAACATATGACCGACTTGGGCATCTTCAGATCCTTGCTGAGGGCTGTTCGCAGCAGGTGGCGAGCACGTGAGCTGCGGTTTAGAACGGTCTGGTTAGCGAGGGCCAGCTGTCACGGTGGACTCTCGCCGGGGAGTGCAGTTCGGACTTCCGCGACCAGGGCGCCAGCTGTTGCCGCGACCGTCTTTAGGGCGCCGATGTGCTCCAGCAGCCGCTTCAAGCCCAACGTGGTCAGGCGGAGTTCGCGGGGTTCGGCACGGCACTGTAGGTAGCCGGCCGCGCGCAAGAACTCGATGTGCAGGTCGAGGTCGGGCGTGGGAAGCCCCAAAGCCTGCTGAACTGCGAGTTGCGAACGCCAACTGGTGTCGGCCAGCAGGCAGGCGATGAACAGGCGGACCGGCTGGAGCAACAGCGCGTCGAGGTCCGTACGCGAAGGGGGCGAGATCGGCGTCATCGCCGCCTCACCGCGACGCGCGCGGAGGCGTTCACGAGTTCACGACACGTCGGACATGAACGGTCGGCCGGTGCCAGGCAGGAGTGAATCAGCACTTCGTGGCCGCAGAGAGATTGATACCGGCCTTGCTGAAGACGGATGCCACGCAGGAACTCGTCGTCCGTGACCGCGTGTGTCAGGCCGTCCATGACGCACCGGTACCAGCTGACGTAGAGCGCTGAATGCAGCGACCTGCAGCTAATGCCTGTCACGTCCCCTCCCTTCGACCTCACGAGTTGATGAAATCAGTCAAACGGGAGTCAGATTCGACGACCAGAGCAGCGGGGCGGCAGTTGTGTGGCGCGTACGTCGCACTAGCCCATCTGAGCTGCAGTTACTACTGCTACATTGATCTGGTCACGCGGGGTTGGAGGTCGGTTATGCCCACAGGGCGACGTCGGGAGGGGCTGATCTCAGCTCGCAAGGTCGCCGGCTTTACCCAAGAGGGTCTGGCGGACGTGCTGCATGTCGACCGGTCGACCGTTGCTCGCTGGGAAGCCGGCGACTACGTGCCACTCCCCTACCTTTGGCCGAAGCTCGCGAACGTGCTCGGTCGTTCACGAGACGAGTTGCAGGGCCTGATCGGTCCGAGCGCCGTCACGCGGGAGTTCAACCCCGACGACTCGTTCGAGCCGGTGTTCACGTGGCTCGATCGGCACACCGGGTGGCCGCTGGGGCGAGCCCGTGAACAGGTGTGCGCGAGCGCAGCCATCTCGACTCGGGACCGGCCGAATCCGCCGCGAAGCGTCATCTCAGATGCTCTGGCTGATTACTACGCACCTCCGACCAGCGACTACCGGCCATACGCCGCGCACTGCGGTCGGGTGGAGGTGACCACCAGCGTCCTTACGCGGCCGGCGTGGCTGGATCTCGCCTGCTCGCTGACGGCCACGGGCGAGCAGACCGCCTTCGAAGGTGGAGGCGCGCGGCCGCCGGCGGCGGTTGACGAGCGAGCTGCGGTGCTGCGTCTCGCGGACGCCGCAGCGTCCGGCATCCGGATCACCGACGTTCCCCTGTACCGGCTGCTCGATGTCGACCCGCAGCCCGGAGCACTGCGGGCGAAGGTCGGGATCGCGTCGTTCGTCGAGTACGCGCTTGGCGTCGATCTGCTGGAACGCGAGTTGACCGAGCACTTGGCGAGCGGTCGCACCGCACGTCCAGGACACATGCCGCTCCGGGACCGCCAGCTGCCTGACGTGGCCGCAGTACTCGACCTGCCCGGGCGTCTCTGCGCGGGTGGCGTGCTGGCATTGACGGCTATCGCGCGGCCAGCGGACCCGTTTCGTGGTCACGCCGACTTCGTGCTGCTGGTCCAGAAGCGGTCCGCGCAGGTCGTGAACACGGCCGACCGCCTGTCGGTGATTCCGAAGAGCTTCCACGGGCCGCTCGCGGACCGGCGAGCGGACGCCCGGATCGGCGTCACCTTGCGCCGTGAGCTTGAGGAGGAGCTGTTCGGCAGGACGGACGTCGACCGGTCCGCCGGAGATCTCCGGGTCGCCAATCCCATGCATCCGACCAGGCTTTCCGCGCCGATGCGGTGGTTGACCGAGCAGCCGGGACGGCTGCGGATGGAGTGCACCGGGTTCGGACTCAACCTCGTCAGCGGGAACTACGAGTTCGCCAGCCTGGTCGTCATCCAGGATGAGGAGTTCTGGCCGCGGTTCGGTGGCGACGTTGAGGCGAACTGGGAGGCTGCCGGTCTTCAACAGTATTCGACGCTGGACGGCGACTTGGTCACCGAACTGATCGGTGACGAAAACTGGAGTAACGAAGGACTGTTCGCCTTTCTCCAGGGATTACGTCGACTCGCCGAGATCGGCGGCGATCGGGTGCAACTTCCCGTCGTCGAATTAAGTTGCTGAAGGCCAGCGGGCGGTCAGGACAACCGAATCCGCCAACGCTTCCCAAGAATGGTCAATTCCGGGCCCCCACATCACGTAGTCACCCTGGCGTGTCATAATCTTGCCGCCGCCAGTGACCTCTACGCGGAACTCGCCGGAGATCAGCATCACCAGCGTGGTCCGCTGGTCGTCGGACGTCCACTCGGGACGCTTGTCCCCGGCAGGGTGGTTAGCCCACTTGACTTCGACGTCCTTCGAGGCGCGGACGCCCTGCGACGGGTCGATGAAGTGGCCGACCAACCAGCCGCGCGTGTCCGCCGCGTCTTCGTTGGCGTTGCCGGCGGTCCAACCGTCGCTCACTGGCCTATCTCCCATTCGATCGCGGGCAGTTTCACACGCTCTCCGCCGATTTCCGCAAGGCGTCGAAGTCCTTGCGTCATGGCGAACAGTCCTTCGTTGCTCCACGCTACATCACCCAACAACTCGGTGACGAGTTCCGCATCAGTAGTCGAATACTGACGAAGAGTCGCTGATTCCCAGTTTGCTTCGACCACTCCGCCGTAGCGCGTCCAGAATTCTTCGTCGTCGATGACGATGAGGCTGGCGAACTCATAGTTGCCGCTCACGAGGTTCAGGCCGAACCCGGTGCACTCCATGCGTAGGCGGCCGGGCTCGTCGAGGAGCCAGCGCATCGGCTCGGTGAGCCTGGTCGGGTGCATCGGGTCCGCGGTCAGCGTGTCGGCGACAGTGTTGTCAGCGTCCGGCCGGCCGAACAGCTCCTCTTCCATCTCGCGTCGCAGGGTGGCGCCGATCTGGGTTTCTCGCCGTACGTCGGTGAGTGGCTGGTGGAAGCCCTTCGGGATGACGGCGAGCCGGCGCGTGGCGTTGAGTACGTGGCCGGAGCGCTCCTGGACCAAGAGCACGTAGTCCGCTTCGCCGCGGTACGGGTCGGCCGGCCGAGCGATGGCCGTCAAGGCCAGGGCTCCGCCTGCGCAGAGTCGGCCGCCGACGTCCAGGACGGCGCCGACGTCCGGGAGGTAGCGATCACGCAGGGGCAGCGACGTCGTGTCGCCTGACGCGAGCGCGTCGAGCAGCTCGCCTTCGAGCAGGTCCATCGTCAGGGCGTAGTGCACGAAGTGGTCCACGCCGAATGTGCCGCCGAGATGACGTTCACGGATGTCCGTGCTCAGCAGCCGGTAGAACGGCGCGTTCATGAGCCGCGTGTTCATGGCCACCGTCTCGGCCAGCCGGTTAACCGCTGCACTCGTCGCGTGCTCGTCGAGCACTTCCCGCGGGTCTGGCCGGGCGCTTGCGATCGTGAGCCCGTCGTGCGGCGGGCGTAGCTCGCACGCCAGATCGAGCCAATCAGCGCAGGTCAGAAGGCTGGTGTTCACGGCCTGCTCGCCGCAGCTTCCGGCATACAAGCCGTGGTCACCGTGACGTCGACCGTAGTACTCGGCGAGCGCGTGGGTCACGGAGCGCTGGTCGACCCACGCGCGGCGAGTGGCCCGGGCGTACGCCTCCTGCGCATCGACGTGCGCGGCCTGCTCGGCTACTGCGCGGCGTGCAGCGCCAGGACTCCGGTAGGCGTGCTGGTCGAGCCATTCGAGAGCCGCGCCGATGTGGGGGTCCGCGGCAAGTCGTCGGTCGGCTTCCTTCGTGTCCGGCCTGGTTTGGGCGGCCGGCCCGTCGCCGGTCAGCTCGGCGAAGCGGGCTCGCTCGGCGTCCGACGCCCGCTCATACGCGGTGTCGAGGACCTGCTGCATCTCCGACTGCGGGCGAAGGTCCGGCTTCTGGTGCCAGGACGCGACCGTACGCGCGCCGATTCCGAGCTTCTCGGCGAATTTCTCATTGCTCAACCGCAACGCGGATTGCAGCGCCGACGCTGACCGTCCGGTCCAGCCACCTACCCCGCTCATTGCCGCCCCAAAGCGCTCTTGTGCAGCGGATATGCAGTAGTTGCGCACTGCTTCTGCACTGGTTGTGCATGGGATCGGACGTCGTTTCGGCCTTGAATTCTAGGTATGGAAATCACCTGGTTCACCAGCCCGAATCGCCCGCCGCTAACGCTTCGGCTTCACGTGCTCGACCACGGTCGCAAGGCTCGTTTGGACGTCCTCCAGCCGGTCGGTGATCTCGGCCAGGCGCTGTTCCAGCGCGTCCAACCGGGACCACAGCTCGTGGCCGTCGTCGGCCGGCTCGTCCGGGTGCGGCGGTGTGCGGTTTTGCAGCACGGCCAACAGGTGCTGCGGGTGCCAGCCCAGGGTCGTGGACAACGCTTCGAGCGTGCGCGCGCTCCGGCGGCGCTCAACCGTGTGGTGCTGGAGCTCGCGCACGATCGCCTGCGACACGTGCGACCGCTCGGCCAGCTCGCGTTGTCGCCAGCCGAGTTCGTTCACGCGCATGTTGATCGCCTTGGCGACTGCCGCCCAGTCCTCCGTCACGTATTCCTCCGCGCTCCGCCTCAGCGCCGAGATTAGCGGTTCTTCAAGCCTTCACCACGTCGCCTAGCACTTCGTCGGCAGCGCGTCGGACAAACGCGTACGTCGACGAGCTGAAATCAGCAACATAGTCTTGAAATCATCAGATTGGCCTTTCTCATGAACTCGCACATCACCTTTCACACCATTCGAGAAGCGGCCTGGCTGCTTGGCGTCTCCCGCGCTGCAGTCAGCCGGGCGATTCGGACGCGCGAGCTGCGCGCTACCCGCTGCCGTTCCGGTCTTCGGGTGTCGTCGACCGAGTTGGCTCGTCTGCTCGGGTCGCGTCAGGCCGGAGGTGCCGCATGAGCGCCGACGACCTGCAGTTGATCGGGACCGCGTGGCGGCTGGATCGGCTGCGCTGGGTTCCGACCCAAGGCCTGACCGACGTCGTAACCAGTGAAGGAGTCTCCATGTGGCCCCCGCCGGACGACGGGCCACCCGACGCTGACAGCGACGGCGAGCTGGCTGAGCGGCTGTGTGGCGGATGCCCTGTCCGGGACGAGTGCCTGGAGCTGGAGTTGCGGACGGCCGGCCTCGACACGGTCGGCGTCTGGGGCGGGATGACCGACGACGACCGGCGCGCCCTGCACCCCGTCTGGCTGCGGCGCGGCGAACGGACCGATCGGGGTGCGCAATGAACGGGCTCACCGTGACGCCCACGCAGATTCTCGCCGGTGTCGGCATGCTGCTCGTGCTGTTCTGGGTCTGGCGTGCCGGTTCCCGCCGAGCGAAGGCCGCCGCCGAAGCTGCTCGGAGCGGGGCGCGGCTCGTGTCGCTGGTCGGGCGGGTGTTGTTCAACGCCGGGCTGATCGTCGCTGTTCAGTGGGTCGTGATCGCCCATCCGGGGAACCCGTGGCTCCTGTTCGCCGTGCTCGGGTTGCCTGCGCTGTTCGCGTCCTACGCGCTGACTCGTGCCATGACGGTGACCACCGTCGACACGTCGAAGCGGGATGGTCGGCGATGAACCGGGCGCAACGGCTTGCGCAGGACGCGGCCGAAGCGGCAGAGGTGCGCGCTTACCAGACCGATCCGGACGTCGTTGCGCTGCGGATCGAGCGGGTGCGGCGGCAGGTCGACTGGATGTGCTGGTCCGGGATCGTGCTCGGGCTCGCGTTCACGATGACCAACGTCCAGGGTTTCGCGTCGGCCGGGACCCGGCCGGGGTCGCTGCCGTGGCTGGCCGCGTGGGTGCTGGACCCGACCGTCTCGCTCGTTCTGCTGGCGATTCTGCGGGCCGAGCAGGTCACTGCGCGGTACCAGGTCCGGACCGGTGTCTGGGTGCGGCGGGCGAAGTGGTTCACGCTCGCAGCCACCTACGTCATGAACACCTGGACGTCGTTCGCCGCCGGCGAGGCTGCCGCCATCGTGCTGCACTCGGTGCCGCCGCTCGTCGTGTTCGTCGCCGTCGAGGCGATCACCGACCTGCGGGACAAGCTCACCGATGCCGTGCTGGTCGCAGCTGAACGGCGGCCCGTTCAGCAGGATACCGGGCGACGGGTGCTGTTTGCCGACTACCTCGCTATCGCTCGGGAGACCTGGACGCCGGACGTCGAGATCACGCCGGCGTGGGTGCGGAGGGCTACCGGCTGCTCGCGGGGCCTCTCTCCCCGGCTGGCGCGGGCGCTGCGGTCGGAGGTGGGCAATGGCTGACTCATTACCGGTCAAAGCCGATCCCGTATTCGACGGCGAGTTGATCGACGACACGTTGCCTCAACCGCGTCGGCGAGAGCCGAAGACGAACCGCTTCGTCCGGTGGTGGCGGCACTCACCGCGGGTGCCGTTGTGGCTGAAGAGCAAGCCTCAGGCCGTCCAGGCGGGCAAGGACGCCTTCGTCGGGCTGGTGAAGTCGCCGTGGCGGTACATCGGCGCGGTCGTTCGCGGGCTGGTCGTCGGGGTGCGGTGGTGGCGCGGGTGGGGCACCGTCCGGGACTACCGGACAGCGGCTGAGGAGTCCGAGAAACTGGCCGACAAGTTCACGGAGATTCGGGCACTCACCCTGTTCCGCTGGAAGGTGACCGGTGCCGTCCTGGTCGTCGCGATCGTTGGGGTGGCCGTCGTTGACCTGGTGTACGGCACCGATCCTCTATGGATCGGCGGGGCCGCCGCCTCCTTGGCGCTCGCGATACTTGGGCGCAAGAAGGACGGCAGTCCCGGCCGCAAGCCGGCGCTCGCGGGCCCACGGACGCTGACCTGGACGATGGATCCCCAGGTCCTGGTGGACGCGTTCCGGGACGCGAAGCTGATCGGCAAGGACGAGGCGTTGCGGCTCGTCGAGCGCGCGACGCGTGTCGGCGACGGCTGGGCGGTCACCGTCGACCTTCCTGCCACCCGCAAGGCGGCCGACGTGGTGAAGAACCGAGACGCACTCGCGTCAGCGCTCGCCGTCGATGAGGTCCAGCTGATCGTCGAACGGGTCCGCGGCAACGGTGGGCACGCCGGACGGGTGTCGATGTGGGTGGCTGATGAGGACCCGTACGCTTCGCCGCCGTTGCGGACGCCGCTGCTCGGGGTGGCGCAGTGGGATGCGTGGCGGCCGATTCCGTTCGGACGGGATGCGCGGGACCGGCGAATTGACCTGCCGCTGGTGTGGACGTCCCTCCTGGTCGGTGCCATCCCCCGGCAGGGCAAGACCTTTGCCGCCCGGCTCGCGGCGGCCGGGCTCATCCTGGATGCGTGGGTACGTCTGTACGTGGCGGACTTCAAGGCCGGGAAGGATTGGGACGCGGCCGGCCTGGTCGCGCACCGGTTCATGTCCGGCGATGAACCCGAACACGTTCTGGCGCTTGTGGACTGGCTGATTGAGCTGGTCGGTGAGGTTCAGGCGCGGTTCCGGCGGATGCGCGGCCTGGACGACCTCACGTGTCCGGAATCGAAGGTCACGCCGGAGATGTCCCGCGACAAGGCGCTGAACATGCCCATTACGGCCATCTTCATCGATGAGGTTCAGGTTCCCCTAGAAGACCGCACACCCGTTGACGTGCAAGGAAAGAAGCTCACCGCAGGCGAGTACGTCGGCGAGCTGCTGACGTGGCTGGCGAAGAAGGGACCGGCCGCCGGGATCGTGCTCGTACTGGCGACACAGCGACCGGACTCGAAGACGATCCCGTCCGGTCTGCGGGCGGTGCTCGGGTCGCGGTTCGCGCTGCGGGTGATGGACTGGCGCGACTCGAACATCGTGCTCGGCGAGCAGATGAACACGCGCGGGTTCGACTCGTCTCGACTGCTGCCCTCTCACAAGGGAGTGGGCATCTTGCGGCCGGACGGCGACACGTCAGCCGGCGCGGATGTGCTGGCCATGACGGTTCGGACGTACTACATGCCGAACGAGGACTGGCGGACCATCTGCGAGCAGGGCCGGACGCTGCGCGAAACGGCTGGGACGCTCACCGGACACGCGGCCGGACAGGACACCATGCCGGTACTCGACCACGCAGCCGCGGTGAAGGCAATCGGCGCAGGTCACGCGGTTGACGCGGTTCAGTCACCTGGTGAGCTGCCCGAGGTGCTCGCGTCGCTCGTCGAGTACCTGGGCGATGACCTGAGCCCGGACGGCAGGGACTTCGTACCAACGGCCGAGCTGTTGAGCGCTCTGGAGATCGACGGGAAGACGTTCGCGCAGCAGATGACCGACGCGGGATGCCGACCGACGCGAGACCGCGTGACCAGCGAAGACGGCGAGACACGGCAGGTACGCGGGTACCTTATGGCTGAAATCAGGAGCGCCATCGACCGCGCGACCGCTGGTACCGGGGCGACAGACGAGGACGATCAGCGATGAGCGCCGATCGTTCCGAAGATCCGCCGATCCGGGTTATCCTACCTGCGGGATTGCCTGAGCTGACGCCTGCTGTCGCGCGTGCACTACTGGCCGTTCTGATCGAGGTTACTGAGGTGCCGGTGCTGGACGTTCCGGCGGAGGAGGTGAACCGTGGCAGCTGAAATCATCAGCGACCCGTGGTCGACTCTGGACGACATCCTGGGTCTGGAGATCGCCGACGTGGTGGACGACGGCATCGGGACGTTGGCGGCTTACGGTCGGTGCTCGACAGAGGACAACCAGGACCCGGAGACGTCGCGTGGTTGACAGGTCGGGAACGCGCGCAAGTTCGTCGAACCGCTTGGCGGGCGGATCGTGGCGGAGTTCTTCGACATAGGGCAGTCGCGGTCCGTCCCATGGGAACGGAGGACAGAGGGGTCGCGGCTGCTCGCGGCATTGAAGGATCCGCGACGCGGCTGGGACGCGATCGTGGTTGGCGAGGGCACCCGTTGTTGGTTCGGCAACCAGTTCTCCCTTATTGCGCCGAAGTTCGCCGCGTATGGCGTGGATCTGTGGGTGCCGGAACTGGGCGGGAAATACAACGCGCGGAACCCGTCGCACAAAATGCTCATGAGCGTGCTCGGCGGGATGAGCGAGTCCGAGCGCCAGCACGTTCAGGCGCGCGTCCGTGCGGCGATGGACGCGCAGGTGATCAACGAAGGGCGGCACCAGGGCGGCCGGGCGCCGTACGGGTACGTCGTCGTCGACAGTGGACCCCACCCGAATCCGCGGAAGGCCGCCGAGGGGTTCAAGTTGCGCGCGTTGGCGCTCGACGAGACGACGGCGGACGTGGTGCGCCGGATCTTCGCCGAGTACCTGGACGGCAACGGTGACCGAGCGATCGCCAACATCCTCAATCGCGACGGCATTCCCTGTCCCTCCGCGCATCGGCGGGATCAGAATCGACACCGGCTCGCGGACGGCTGGCAGGGCAGTTCAGTGCGGGCAATCCTGGACAACCCGCGATACACCGGTTACGCGATTTTCGGGCGCTGGACGAAGCATGAGACGTTGCTCGACCCTGAGGACGTCGCTGCGGGCCACGTGGTGCGGTTCAAGCGCGCTGCTCCCGACCGGATCGTACGGTCGCGCGTGCAGGCACATCCGGCGATCGTGTCCGTGGAGACGTTCACGCAAGCTCAGCTTCTCCGCCGGACGAAGTCGGCGGGTGGGTTGAAGACGGCGCGCAAGGCCGAGCGCGGCGGCCGGAAGACTGCGCGGGCGTATCTCCTGCGCGGGCTGCTCCGATGCGGGGTGTGTGGCCGGAAAATGCAAGGCGCCACGATCAGGAAGGGCGCCTACTACCGCTGTACCGCGCGCACGATGGCGCCGGGCTCTTTGAAGCTGGCGGACCACCCGAAGACGGTCAACCTGCGCGAAGGCGTGGTCGTCGAGGTGATCAACGGATGGATTCATGAGCTGTTCCACCCGGATAACCGCGACCGAACGGCGGCCGCGCTACTCGGATCGGATGGCAGTCAGGCCAACGGCGGTCCGCTTGAAGCCGCGCGAAACCGGCTGGCGGACGCGGAGGCGAGGCTTCAGCGGTATCAGGCCGCGATCGCGGCCGGCGTCGAGCCCGAAGCACTCGTCGACCCGATCAACCAGGCACAGGCTGAACGAGCCGCCGCGAAAGCCCAGATCGAGAGCGTCCCAGCCGACTCGACGGTAAGCCGAGCGGAGGTCTACGCGAGGATCGATGCACTCGGCGACGTCTGCGGAACCCTGGCCGACGCGACCACGGCTGGCATGAGCCGCCTGTACCGAGCGCTGAACCTGGAGCTACGCTACGAACCAAAAGAGCTGGCCGTCTATGCGACGACCAGCCCGGGTGTAGATAGTGCGTGTGTCCGAGGGGGGACTTGAACCCCCACGCCCGTTAAGGGCACTAGCACCTCAAGCTAGCGCGTCTGCCATTCCGCCACTCGGACCTGCTGAAGAAAGAGTATACGGCCGCCCGGTGGGGTCGTTCAGGGGGGTCTGGATCCGGCCGGATGCGGGCTCTGGCATCATCGGCGAGTTTTGGATCTGCTGCATCGATTCAGCGCCGCGGCTCCGGGCAAACATGCGGACCGGCTCCTGGTAGCTGTAGCGGGACGGGCCGGCCGGGTCCAGTAAATGCGCGTCCACCAGGGACTCCAGCAGGGTTGTCGTGTCCGCCAGGCCCAGCTCCAGGACCTCGGACGCCGTCTCTGCCGAGAACGTCGGGAATGCTGACAACCTCGAGAATGCCCGGGCCTGCCAGGGAGTCAGCTCCGCCAGCGCCGACTCGTACGGCTTCTCGATCGCCTGGCACTCCGGGGGTGTAGCCGGCGCGCCCGGGGCCGGGCGGCCCACTCGCTCCAGTGCCTCGGCCAGTGTCCAGGCCGGGCGGGCCGCCAGGCGTGCGCCTACTGCCTGGATCACCTGGGGCAAACCCGCTGTGTGGGACAGCAGCGTTCGTGCCTCCGGCAGCTCGCGGTTCACCCGCTCCGGGCCCAAAAGTCCAGTGAGCAGGGCCACCGAGTCCGGGAGATCCAGGCCGCCCAGTTTGGTCCAGTGGGCGTGGGCCAGGTCGTACCGGCGGCGGCGGGCCGTGATCATCACCGCCGGGCCTCCGGCTCCCGGGAGCAGGGAACGGAGGTCGTCCGTGGGGCGGGCGTTGTCCAGGATCACCAGCAGCCGGCGGCCGGTCGTTCGGGTTCGCCACAGGGCCGCGCGTTCGCTCAACGAAGGCGGGGCGTCCGGCACACCGATGCCGCGCAGCAGCTCCGACAAGGGGTCCGCTGACGTGGACATGTCCAGGAACAGGCGGCCGTCCGGAAAACTCGAGGTCAGGGCGTGACCCAGGTGGACCGCCAAGGTCGTCTTGCCGATGGCCGCCAGGCCCTCGATACCGACTACCGAAGACCTGGTCAGTGCTTCGGAGAGCGCCGCGATCTCCGGCACGCGGCCGACGAACTCCGGGAGGTCCGGGGGCAGCTGCGACGGGCGGGACATCGGCGCCAGCGACGGGTCCGCCGCGAGGATGCGGCGCTGCATCTCCTGCAGTTCGGGGCCTGGGTACAGGCCCAGTTCGGACTCGAGGAGGCGCTGCGTCCGGGCGTAGACGTCCAGGGCCTCGGCCTGGCGGCCCGAGCGGTACAGCGCCAGCATCTGCAGCTCGCGAGGCCGCTCGCGCAACGGCTGCTCCGCGATCAAGCCGGACAGAACCGCCACCGCTTCGACGTGCCGACCGGCCTCGATGTCGGCCGCCGCCAGGTCCTCGAGGGCTGTCGAGCGCAGCTCCGCGAGACGCACGCGTGCGGCCTCCGCGTAGTCGCCGTTCATCCCGGCCAACGGCGTGCCGTGCCACAACAGCAGCGCCGCGCGCAACGACTCGGGGTCGGACGAAGACAGCAGGCGCTCGAACTCCGTGACGTCCAGGGCGGCCGGCCGGATCGCGTAGCCGCCGCCGGCGGACTCGATCGGGACGCCCGCGTGGCGCAGGCGGGACACGTACGAGCGCACCATGCCGATCGCCGCCCGCGGCTCGGCGCCGCCCCACAACGCCGAGACCAGCTGGGACGGCGACAGCGGCGTGCCCTCCTGCAGGAGCAGCACCGCCAGCGCCGCCCGCTGCTGGGGCGGGCCCAGCTCGACCTCGGCGTCGCCGCGCCACGCCCGGACCGGGCCCAGGACTTCGAACCGCATCGCTTCGGTCACGCAGAGCGCAACCGGCCGATGCGGAACGGTATTCCGTCACAGTCCCTGGAAGGCCTCCCGGTGCCCGGCGAGCCAGGTCGCGAAGTCCTGCAGCCGCGGGTTCAGCTCCCGCACCGCCTCCGGGTCGCGCGCGCCGGCGAACGCGTCTTCGTGCTCGGTGTAGTAGAAGAACATGTTCGCGAGGTCGTCGGCGCCCGGGAAGCCCGCCGCCCGCAGCGCCTCGACGCTCATCGGCCGGTAGGCGACGTCGGTGCCGAGTTCCTTGGCGAACGCCGCCGCGTACTCCTCGCCGGTCAGGTTCTCGCCCGAGATGCTGATCGTCTCCCCCGCCAGCGACGGGCCCTTCGCCAAGACGCCGAACGCCGTCCGGCCGATGTCCTCCGCGGCGATGCCCGGCAGCCGGCGGTCGGCCATCGGCAGGTGCAGCGCGAGGACGCCGTCGTCGTCGCGGACCGGGCGGAAGAAGTCGACGAAGGCCTCGAAGTAGAACGTCGTCGAGAGGAACGTCGTCGGCACACCCGCCTCGACGAAGTACTTCTCGGCCTCGGCCTTGCTGTCGAAGTGCGGCACCTTGTACCGCTCGTGGAGTGTCGGCACGTGGTCGTCGCGCAGGTGCAGGCGCGTGTCCGGCAGGGTCGACCAGATCACGTGCCGCAGCCCCGCGGCCTTCGCGGCCGCCGCCATCGCGCGGGCCTGCTGCTGCTCACGCTCGACGGAGTTGTACTCCCAGAACGCGGTGACCAGGTAGGCGCCGTACGCGCCTTCGAAGGCCTTCGTGAGGCTCGCTTCGTCGTCGAGGTCCGCGGCGACGACTTCGGCGCCTCGCGCGGCCAGTGCCTTCGCGGCCGGCGAATCCGGGTTGCGCGTGAGCGCACGCAGGGCGAACCGCCGCTCCGGGTCGTCGAGGATCGCGCGGGCCACCCCGCCACCCTGCTGGCCGGTCGCGCCCACGACGGCGATGATCTTCTGCTCGGACATCGGGAACCTCCTGGGATCGGGCCGGGCGTTCCGGCCACCGCTCCAGGTAAGCGCGGCGAGATGCACGGCGGGTGCACGCCGCGTGCACGCGGTTTACAAGACCCGCCCAGGTTTCTAGGATTCGCCGGTCGGGCCGCAGAACTGGAGGATCCGGATGGCGCGTGCCGGTCGGCGGCAGGACGACGAGATCTCGGTCGCCGAGCTGCTCCGCGAGACCGGAGCGACGCCGCGCTCGCTCGGCGGGCCGCCCGAGACCACGCCCGCCCGCGACGAGGACACCGGCGACGGCTACCGCGAACGCCTCGAGCAGCGCGCCCGGGAAGCGGCCGCGGCCCAGCAACGGGCCGGCCGGCGGATCCGGTGGGTTTCCGCGATCGCCGGCGCCGTCGTGGTGCTCGGCAGCCTCGTGGTCATCGCGGTCGCGTCCGAAAGCTCCCCGGGCCGGCAGGCGGCGCTCGCCCCGGACTCGCTCGCACCCGCGACGACTCCACGGCCGACGACGCCGGCCCCGGCGAGACCGAGTCCGACGCCGAGTCCGACGCCGATCCCGACCGTGCTGCGGCAGACCGAGGCTCCCCCACCCCGCACCCAGGCGCCGCCGCCCGTCGAAACCGCGCCGTGCGTCGTGCGCTTTTCCGTGACGGACCAGTGGAACGACGGCTTCACCGCCGGCGTCGCCATCACCAACAAGGGCAGCGCGACGCTCTCGCCGTGGACGCTGTCCTGGACGTTCACCGCCGGTCAGCGGGTCACCCACGGCTGGGACGGCAAGTACGGCCAGAGCGGCAGCCGCGTCACGGTGACCCCCGAGTCCTACAACGCCACCCTCGCACCGGGCGCGACCGTCGGCACCGGCTTCAACGGCGCCTTCGACCACGGCAACCCGGCGCCCACGGCGTTCACCCTCAACGGCGCCCGCTGCGACGTGGGCTGACGACCTTCACGTCGGCCAGCTCCAGCAGGCCGTCGAGCTCGACGTGCGCGCGAGTGCGCCGCGGATCGGGCACCAGGCCCTCGGCGCGGACGACGTCGAGCAGCCGGCTCGCCAGCGGCAGCACCAGGTGCCGGCCCCAGCAGCGCTCGGTGACGTGCCCGAACGGCAGGTAGCCCGGGTGGCGGTCGGCGTCGAGGTCCGCCCAGCGCCGCGGCCGGAACTCGTCCGGCGCCTCCCAGAGCTTCGGTGAGCGGTGGCTCAGCAGCGGCAGCAGCAGGACGTCGTCGCCCGCGGTGATGCGGGCGTCCACCTCGGTGAACTCCGGTGAGCGGACGCGCAGGATGTTCCACGACGGCGGCAGGAGCCGCAAAGTCTCGTTGATGACGTGCTCGTTGGGGACGTCGTCGTCGAACGGCGCGCCCAGCCAGACCGCGTTGGTCACCAGCGCGGCGACGGTGAAGCAGATCGGCCCGGCGACCCGGCGGTAGAGGTACATCCGGAAGCGCCGCTCGGCCAGGGTTTCGGCGGCCACAACTTGGCGCGCGAGGGTGGACAGCGGCACGTCGGCAGCGGGCGGGCGGACCAGCGCCGCGCCGGCGGTGACGGCCGACCACGTCAGCTTCGGCGTCAGCTCGAGGCGGCGGTCGACGAGCACGCGGAACCGCCGGAGCTCCGGGCCGAAGACGAACCGGCGCAGGTAGTCGTGGGGCACGGCCGGCCACGCGCCCGTGAGGTCGGGGCGGTCGGCGGGCCGCTTCAGCGCGGCGCGCACGTCCGCGCCCAGGGCCTGCATCAGGCTCGCGGACTCGGCGCGGGTCACCTCGCGGCCCAGCACCGGCTTGAACGTCGGCCGCTCCTCCGCGCCGGCCGGGCGGGCGCGCAGGACGGCGTCCATCAGCTCCGGATCGGCGATCCCGACGGTGTCCGGTTCGAGCCGGAAGAGCGCGCTCTCGCGGTGGTCGCGCAGCAGGCGTTCCAGGCGGGGCGCGAAGACGACCGCGCGGTGGGCGGGGGCGATGACCACGTTCGGCACTCCTCGGGGAAAAACGGCCGGTCCCGGTGACCGGGACCGGCCGCGGTGATCAGATCCAGCCGTACCAGGCGTAGGCCTTCAGGCTTTTCTTGGGAAGCGCTTTCTTGACCAGGCGGACGAGCTTCACCGGATTCCTCCCTAGCTCGGTTGTCAGAACCGTGATCGACACTGGCAGCACCGGATCGGTTCCGCACGAAGCACTACACGTTCGGCCCAGATCTTTCGGCGGGAAAAGGGCACGCAAGAAAAATGCGTGTTAAATCAACCGAGCACTTCACGCATGAATGTCACAAGCCAATGCTGTGCCGGGCTGCGCGCGTGCGTGTGGCGCGTGTACACCGAAACCTGCGCGGGCTCCACGTCCATCGGCAGCTCGAACAGCCGGACGCGGTGCTGGGCCGCGAACATCTCCGCCACCAGGCGCGGCACCATCGCGACCAGCTCGCCGTCCTGGACCAGGTACGGCAGGGCCGCGAACCGGGTCACCTCCAGGACCACCCGGTCGAGCAGCCCGCACGCCTCCAGCGCGCGGCGGGGGCCGTCGTGGCCGGTCGGGCCGAACACCGTCACGTGGCGCTCCGCCGCCAGCTCGTCGAACTCCACCGACGAGCCCAGGCGCGGGTGATCGGCCGCGACCATCCCCAGGTAGCCCTCGGAGAACAGCGGGACCCGCGCCACGCGCTGCGAGCTGATCAGCGGCGACGCGATGAACGCGTCGATCTCGCCGCGGCCGAGCTGGTCGGCCGCGCGGTCGACGTCCAGCGGCCGGACGGTGAGCGTGACGCCGGGTGCCTGCGCGGGCAGCGCCGCCATCAGGCGCGGCAGCAGCGAGATCTCCCCCAGGTCCGACAGGCACAGCGTGAACGCCGCCCGGGCCGTCGACGGCGAGAACGACCACGCGCCGCTGACCGCCGTCTCGATGCCCGACAGCGCGCTGTGCAGCGGTTCGTAGAGCGCGCGAGCCGTCGTCGTCGGCACCAGGCCGCCGCCCGTGCGGCGGAACAGCTCGTCGGAGAACCGGCGCCGCAGCTTCTGCAGGCTGTAGCTGATCGTCGGCTGCGTGACGTGCAGGGACTCCGCCGTCGCGGTCACGCTGCGGGTCTCGTAGAGCAGCACGAACGTGCGCACCAGGTTGAGGTCGAAATCCCGCATCATCGATCCTGTCTATATGAGTAGACGACAACATTTATTGGAACACAGGCGGGCGACCTCCCTAGGGTCTGGGCCAACCCGTCCGAGGAGGACTCGCGCATGCCCACCGCCCGCCGGCTCGCCCATGAGTTCCTGCACCGCCGAGGCCTGACCACGATCTTCGGCAACCCCGGCTCCAACGAGCTCCCGTTCCTCACCGAGCTGCCGGACGGCTTCCGGTACGTCCTCGGCCTGCACGAAGGCGCCGTCGTCGGGATGGCCGACGGCTACGCCCAGGCGACCGGCCGGCCGGTGCTGGTCAACCTGCACGCCGCCGCCGGCTCGGGCAACGCGATGGGCGCGCTGACCAACGCCGTCTACTCGCGCTCTCCCCTGGTGCTCACCGCCGGCCAGCAGGTGCGGGCGGCCATCGGCATGGAGGCGATGCTCGCGAACGTCGACGCCACCCAGCTGATGCGTCCCCTGGCCGGCTGGTCCGGCGAGCCGAGCTGCGCCGCGGACGTCCCGCGCTCGCTCGCGCAGGCGGTGTTCGAAGCCGAGCTGCACCGGCGCCCGAGCTACCTCTCGGTGCCCTACGACGACTGGGCCGCCGAGCTGGACGCGAACGCCGCCGTGACGCTGGACCGAAGCGTCCAAAGAGGACTCACCCCGAGCGGGAGCCAGCTCGACGACCTCGCCGCGAGCGTCGCCGCGGCGAAGAACCCGGCGCTCGTCCTGGGCGGGGACCTCGACGCCACCGGCCTGTTCGACCGGGCCGTCGCGCTCGCCGAGCACCTCGGCCTGCCGGTCTGGGTCGCGCCGTCGCCGCACCGGCTGCCCTTCCCCAACCGGCACCCGCTCTTCCGCGGCGTGCTCCCGGCCGGCATCGCGCCGGTCTCGGACGCGCTGACCGGGCACGACCTCGTGCTCGTCCTCGGCGCGCCGGTGTTCCGCTACCACCAGTACGTGCCCGGGGCGTACCTGCCGGAAGGCACGCGGCTGATCCAGGTCACCGACGACGTCGGCGCCGCGGCCCGCGCGCCGATGGGCGAGGCGCTGGTCGCGGACTCCGGGCCGGTGATCGAGGCGCTGCTGGCCAAGGTGCCCGCCCGGACGTGGACCGGTAGCCACGCCGTGAACCCGGAGCCCAGGACCGGCGAAAAGGCGCTGCACCCGGAAGAGGTCTTCGCGGCGCTGCGCGCGACCCAGCCGGACGACACCCGCTACGTCGTCGAATCGACCTCGACGAACTCGGCCTGGTGGCGGCAGCTGGACCTGCGCCGCGAGGGCTCGTACTTCTTCCCCGCCGCCGGCGGGCTCGGGTTCGGCCTGCCCGCCGCGGTCGGCGTCGCCATGGGCAGCCCGGACCGCCCGGTCGTCGGCGTCATCGGCGACGGCTCGGCGAACTACGGCATCACGGCGCTGTGGACGGCGGCGCACTACCGCGTCCCCGTCACGTTCGTGATCCTGCGCAACGGCGTCTACGGCGCGTTGCGGTGGTTCGGCGAGTTGCTCGGGACGCCGGACGTGCCGGGCACCGAGATCCCCGGTTTGGACTTCACCGCGATCGCCGCCGGGTACGGCGTTCCCGCCACCGCCGTCACCGACCTCGACCACCTGCACACCGAACTCAAGACGATCCCGGACGGCCCGCGGCTGCTCCAGGTCGACACCGAACCGACCTCCCCGGAGTGATCATGACCCTGCTCGACGAAGACTTCCTCCGCGGTACCGGCGGGACCCACCCGGTCGTCGAACCGGCCACCGGGGAAACCCTGGGCGGCGTGGGCATCGCGACGCCGGACGACGTCGCGAAGGCCGCTTCGACCGCCGCGGCGGCCCAGCGTGACTGGGCCCGGCGCAAGCCCGCGGAGCGCGCCGCGGTGCTGCGCCGCGCCGGGGAACTGTGGGAGGCGCACGCGGCCGAGGTACAGGACTGGATCGTCCGCGAAGCCGGTTCGACGCGGCCGAAGGCCGGGATCGAGACGGAGATGGCGGCCGGGATCTGCTTCGAGGCCGCGGCCTTGCCGACCCACCCGCGCGGCGAGGTGCTGAGCACCGGCGAACCGCGCTGGTCACTGGCCCGCCGCGGCCCGGCCGGGGTGGTTTCGGTGATCTCGCCGTTCAACTTCCCGCTGATCCTGGCGATCCGCTCGGTCGCGCCCGCGCTCGCGCTCGGCAACGCCGTGCTGCTCAAGCCGGACCTGCGCACCGCGGTGTGCGGCGGGGTGAGCCTGGTGCGCGTCTTCGAGGAGGCCGGGCTGCCCGAAGGACTGCTGCACCTGCTGCCCGGCGACGCCGCCGTCGGCGCGGCGGTGGTCGACGCGCCCGAGGTGTCGGTCGTGTCGTTCACCGGGTCGACGGCCGCCGGGCGCAAGGTCGGCGAGGCCGCCGCGCGGGCGCTCAAGCGCGTGCACCTGGAGCTGGGCGGGAACAACGCGCTCGTCGTGCTGCCGGGTGCCGACGTCGCCAAGGCCGCGTCCGCCGGCGCGTTCGGCTCGTTCCTGCACCAGGGCCAGATCTGCATGACGACCGGCCGCCACCTCGTCCACGAGTCCCAAGTGGACGAATACGTCGAGGCCCTCGCCGAGAAGGCGCGCCGGCTGCCGGTGGGCAACCCGGCCGCGGGCGACGTCGCGCTCGGCCCGATCATCGACGACCGGCAGCTCGCGCACGTCACCGACGTCGTCGACCGCAGTGTCGCGGCCGGCGCCCGCGTGCTGGCCGGCGGCAAGCCCGACGCGCCGTACTACCCGCCGACCGTCCTCTTCGGACTCTCCGACGACACACCCGCGTGGCGCGAGGAGATCTTCGGCCCGGTCGCGCCGGTGCGCGCCTACCGCGGCCTCGACGAGGCCGCGCGGATGGTCAACGATTCCGAGTACGGCCTGTCGGTCGGCATCCTCGGCGACGTCGGCACCGCGATGACGCTGGCCGACGAGGTCCGCTCGGGCAAGGTGCACATCAACGAGCAGACCGTCGGCGACGAGCCCACCGCGCCGTTCGGCGGCGTGGGTGACTCCGGCAACGGCTCCCGCTTCGGCGGCGCCCAGGCCAACATCGAAGCCTTCACCGAGACCCAGTGGCTGACCGTCCGCGCGGACATCGCGGGCTACCCCTTCTGATTCCCCCAGGAGTACGACGATGACGACGACGTCACCCGCCCGTACCGCGTGGACGGCGGTCCTCTGCTGGCTGACCGTCCTGCTCGAGGGCTACGACCTGGTCGCGCTCGGCGCCACCATCCCGACCCTGCTGAAGAGCGGCTACCTCGGCTTCACCGCGGCCGGCGCGACGGCGGTCGCCACCGTGTCGCTCGTCGGCGTCGCGGTCGGCGCGGCGTTCCTGGGCCCGCTCACCGACCGCTTCGGCCGCCGCGTCATGCTCATCGGCTCGGTGCTGCTGTTCTCGCTGTTCACCCTGCTGACGCCGCTGGCGCCGAACGTCGCGACGTTCGGGATCTTCCGGTTCGTCGCCGGGCTCGGCCTCGGCGCGTGCATGCCGGTGGCGCTGACCGTCATGTCGGAGAACCTGTCCGCGCGGCGGCGGGCCAGCGCGAGCACGTTCACGATGACGGGGTACCACGTCGGTGCGGTGCTGACGTCCATCCTCGCGCTGTACGCCAAGGACGACTGGCACCTGCTGTTCTACGGCGGCGGGATCGTCGGCCTCCTGGCCGTGCCGCTGATGTGGTGGAAGCTGCCGGAGTCGGCGGCCTACCTCGCGTCCCGGGAGGACGCGGCGGCCGAGCGCGTCGGCCTGCGCGACCTGCTGGGGGCGCGGTTCCGGCGGATCAGCATCGCCGTGTGGACCGGCTCGTTCATGGGGCTGCTGCTGGTGTACGGGCTCAACACGTGGCTGCCGCAGCTGATGCGCACCGCGGGCTACCCGATTTCGACGTCGATCACGCTGCTGCTGGTGCTCAACATCGGCGCGGTGCTCGGGCTGGTGCTGGCCGGCACGATCGCCGACCGGTTCGGCATCCGGCCGATCGCCCGGATCTGGTTCGGCGCGGGTGCGGTGCTGCTCGCGGCGCTGAGCCTGCGCATCGGCAACGCGTTCGTGCTCAACGCGGTCGTGCTGCTGACCGGCGTGTTCGTGTTCTCCGCGCAGGTGCTGATCTACGGGTACGTGGCGCAGGCGTTCCCGGCGCAGGCGCGCGGCACGGCGCTCGGGCTGACGTCGGCGGTCGGGCGGCTCGGGTCGATCCTGGGGCCGTTCGTGACGGGCGCGCTGGTCACGGCCGGCGTCGCGTACCCGTGGGGGTTCTACTTCTTCGCCGTCGTGGCCGCGTTCGGGCTGGTCGCGGTGCTGACGCTGCGGAGCGAGGCGCCCATGGAACCCGCGGCCGTGTAGTCAGGTCGTTTCCTCGGGGCGGCGGCGCATGGTGGGCTCGGGGGCCTCGGTGCGGCGGTCGGAGTCCCTCAGCACTTCACGGGCCTGCGCTTCGGGGTCGGCGCTGTCGGCGGCTTGTTCTTCCGGCAGCAGCTCGGCGCGGGTTTCGGTGCGGTCGGGGATCTTGTCGTCCATGCCGGGGTGGTACCCGCTGACACGCGGGCTCAGACACCGGCCCACGCCGCCGCGTCGTCAGTCCTTCGCCGCCCGCCGATGGCCCGCCTCGCGGCGGAGGCGGTTCGTCTCGTCCGAGATCTGCCCGAGCTGCTCCGCCAGCCCGGCGTGAGCGCCGGTCAGGTGGGGCCGGGCCGCGGCCAGCGGCGGCAGCAGCGTCGCCGGGTCGTCGTCGCCCAAGGCCGCCCCCAGCCGGTCCGCGCTCTCCTGGGCCGCCGGGCCGAGGCCGTCCAGTGCGCTCACCCGGCCGGCGAGCTGGCGCAGGATCACCGAGTTGCGGCGCGCCCAGTCGGCGACCGCCCGGTCGCCCGCCCGGCGGTCCCGCTCCGCGTCGACCCGGGCCTCGCCCGTCTTCTCCCCGGTGTTCGACGGCTGCAGCCGCAGGTAACGGCGTTCCGCGGCCTGCCGGCTGGCCACGCCGAGCGCCGGCGCCAGCGCCACCCAGCTGGCACCCGCCGCACGGGCCGCGGTGATCAGCTCCGGTTCCCAGCGGGCGAGCTCCTCGCGCAGCATCCGCAGGCCGGCCAGCGCGGACAGCAGCCGATCCTGGTCCGCCACGCCGGCGCGCGCGGCCTCGACCGCCTGGTGGATCCGGCGTAGCGCACCGGCGGGATCACTGGCGTCCATCCGTCATCCTTTCGACGACCCGGTTCTTGTCATCATTTTGACGACATGCTAGAACAAGAGTGTGTGGTGACGCCAGAGCCGCCGAGTCCTGGAGGGTGAACGCAGGGTGACACAGCATCGCGTGACCCTCGAACCACCCGCGACGGACGAGCACGCGCCCGTGACCGCCCTGCTCGAGGAACTCCTGGCGCGGATCGCCGCCGACGTGCCCGGCACCCTCGGCGCGGCGGTTTCCGTGGACCACGACGGAAAGCCGCTGCACCTGGTCGCCACCCACGGGCTCGCGGCCACCTTCGTCCCGGCCCAGCTCGACGGGCTCGGCGGCCCGGTCCCGACCGCCGGCCGCACAGGCGAGCCGGTCGTCACCGCCGACGTCTTCGCCGACGAGCGCTGGCCGTCGCTCACCTTGAGCGGCCTGATCGAACGCCACCCCGAGCTGACGGCGGACTGGTCGCGCGTCCGCGGCGCCGCGGCATTGCCCGCCCCCTGGGACGCCGAGGACAGCCTGGTCCTGTCGGTGACGCTCGACCGGCCCGCCACCCAAGAGACCGTGGAAGTGTTGCGGCGCAACGAAAGGCTCACGGCGATGGCGCTCGTCGTCGCCGAAGCGGCCCGGCCGGACCGGACCGAGCAGATGCTCGATCTCCTGCAGTCGCGGGCCGCACTCGAGGAGGCGAAAGGCATCGTCATCGCGCTGCGCCGCTGTGACCCCGACGAGGCCTGGGAGACGCTCAGACGGGCGAGCCAGGAGTTCAACGTCAAGGTGCGCGAACTCGCCGTGGCGCTGGTGGAACTGCTGGCCGGAGCCCCGGCGCCGCAACCCGGCGGCGACCGCACGATCCGTCCGGGACGCGCGGCGCGCACCGCCGCCGAGCAGGTGCTGCGGGCGTTCGAGGCCGGCCGGTAACGACGCGCGCACCTCCCCAGCCGCGACTCAGACCGGGTCGATGCGGAACACGGCGATGCGGTCCGCCGCCGCGGCCGCCGCTTCCGGGGTCGCCGCCTCCGCCAGCCCCGTCGTCACCAGCCGCTTTCCCACGCTGGCCGGACTGTTCGCCACCAGCTCGCGCAAGAGCGGGCGCCGCTCCTCGACCGGGACCTCCGTCAGGCGGGCCGGCTTCGTCCGGCGGCCGCGGGTCAGCGTCACCGACGACGCCACGCGGGCGTTCGCGACCCACGCCGCCTTCGGGTAGGCCTGGAAGATGTAGCGGTCGCCGTCGATCGGGATCACCGCGATCGGGAACGTGCGCGGCGCGCCCGTGCGCCGCCCGGGCACGGTGAGCAGCTGCATCGGGCCGAACGCGACACCCAGCCGCTGGAGCCCCACGACGATCTTGTTGCCGGCGTTGACCATCCGCCGGTAGTTCTGTGCTGTTGTCATGCCACGACCGTACACGAGATCATATGAAAGTCATATGATCTGCGACTCGTATTCAGTGGCGCTCCGGGCCGGGCTGCGGATCCGGCGGCATCGGGTCCGGCACGGGCGTGCCCGGCTCGGGCGCCGGCCGGCCCGGACCCGGGTCGGGCAGGTCCGGGACCACGGGATCCGGCGGGATCGGTTCGGGCGGCGCCGGGGGTGCGGTCATGCGGGGTGCGGTCGGCATCGGTCTTCCCTCCGCCACGCTGCGCCGTCCGCGGCTCGGACGACGATCACCGGGGACTACCACCACGGCCCGGAACGGAAACGCTCACCGCGCGGCGGCCGAGGAACGCCAGCATCCGGGTCTGCTCGTCGGCGTCGTCGGGCGGGGCGAGCTCCGGACCGAAGAACCCCGGCCGCCGCACGACGTTCGCCCGCGCCCAGGCGAACGCCACCGCCACGAGTTCCGGCGGGAGCCGCACGTCCTGACCGGTCGCCGAGCCGATGTCCCAGCTGTGCGCGACGAGGTCGGTGGTCAGCAGCGTGACGATGCCGGCGACCGGGATCTCGCCGAGCCCAGGCAGCGAAACCGGCCGGCCCAGCTCCTCCGCGGTCAACGCGCCGACCAGGGAGCTCCGCCACGTCTCGAGGGGGTCCGCTCCGGCCAGCACGGCGGGATGCGGCGCTCCGGGCGCGCCCGCGGTCTCGGCGTAGTCCTCGCCGGCCGCCCAGGCCCGCAGCTGCCGCTGACCCCAGACGACGTGCCCGGCGACGTCCCGCACCGACCACTCCGTGCACGCCGACGGCGTGTCCCACTGGTCGTCGCGCACCGCCGCCAGCACCGCGTCGAACCCGTCCTGGGCGCGCCGGTACAAGTCCATCGTGTCCATTTCGCTCCTTCGCCGAGGTGTGCTGTCCCCCGAGGACGAACGGGCGGGGCCGGACTCGACAGTTGACCCTGACACCGTGTCAGCCGTTAATCCGGACCCATGACGTTCTTCCGCACCGCCATCGAGGTGGCCGCCGACCTCCGCCGGGGCACGCTCTCGGCCCGCGAGCTGACCGAGCAGCTCTTCGCCCGCATCGACGCGTCCGACGTCAACGCCGTTGTCGCGACGCGACGCGCCTTCGCGCTCGAAGCGGCTTCGAAAGCCGACGCGACGACCGGTGGCCCGCTGCACGGCGTCCCGATGACGATCAAGGACGCCTTCGCCGTCGCCGGGATGGCCACGACCTGGGGCGAGCCGGCGTTCGCGGACAGCGTCGCCGAGCAGGACGCCGCGGTCGTCGAACGGCTGCAGGCGGCGGGCGCGATCGTCGTCGGGAAGTCGAACGTGCACCACCTGCTCGCCGACTTCGGCCGGACCGAGAACCCCGTGTACGGGCGGACGGTGAACCCGAGGGACCACTCCCGGACCCCGGGCGGGTCGAGCGGCGGCGCGGCGGCGGCGCTCGCGGCCGGACTGTCCTTTTTGGAGTACGGCTCCGACTTGGCCGGGTCGATCCGGATCCCGGCGGCGTACTGCGGCGTCTACGGCCTCAAGCCGACGCCGGGAACTGTTGCCCTGCGCGGTTTCCAGCCGCCCGGGCCGCCCGCCGAGCCCGTCCGGGAGTTCCCGTCGGCGGTCGGTCCCCTGGCCCGCTCGGCCGCCGACCTGCGGCTCGCGCTGAACGTCACCGGCGGGCCGGGAACGCCGTCGCGGCGGTCGCGGCTCGCGGACTTCCGCGCCGGCGTCGTCCTCGACGATCCGAACTGCCCGGTGACCGACGAGGTCGGCCGGGTCCTGTCGGACGCCGTCGACGCGCTCGCCCGCGCCGGTGTGCAGGTGGTCGAAGGCTGGCCGGACGGCGTCGATCCGGCCGGCCAGGCGGAGGCGTTCGGTTTCCAGGTCGAGTGGTTCTTCGCCGCGATGGAGGGCCGCGAACCGGCCGGCGCGGACGAGCAGGAGCGGCGGCGGGCGGCGCTGGGAGCGGCGTGGGCCCGGTACTTCGCGCACGTCGACGTCTTCCTCTGCCCGACGGTGTTCACGACGGCGCTCCGGCACGACGACCGGCACCGCTACGACGACCAGGTGTTCTGGGTCGCGCAGGCGTCGCTGCCCGGGCTGCCGGCGGTGAGCGCGCCGGCCGGGGGCACGCTGCCGGTCGGGCTGCAGGTGGTCGGGCCGGCGCACGAGGACGACACCGCGATCACGTTCGCGGAGCTCGCCGCGGACGTCCTCGGCGGGTTCGTCCCGCCTGCGGAATGATCGGGTGCGTGTTTTCGATCGGCGACTTCGCCCGCCACGGCCGGGTGTCGGTCCGGATGCTGCGCCACTACGACGCGCTCGGGCTGCTGCGGCCGGCGCGCGTCGACCCCGCGACCGGCTACCGCAGCTACACGGCGGGCCAGCTGGCGCGGCTCAACCGGATCGTCGCGGTGAAGGACCTCGGGTTCACCCTCGACCAGGTGGCGACGCTGCTGGCCGACGACCTCCCGGTGGAGCGGGTCCGCGGCATGCTCGCGCTGCGGCGGGCGGAGCTGGAGGCCGCGCTGGTGGAAGGCGCGGCGCGGCTCGCGCAGGTCGAGGCGCGGCTGCGGACGATCGAGGAAGAAGGTCGCGCACCCGACGTCGTCGTCAAGGAGCTGCCCGCCATGCGGGTGGTGGAGCTGACGGGGGTGGCGGCGGGGTTCGCGCCGGAGGCGATCGGCCCGGTGGTGCGCCCGCTCTGCGCGGAGCTGGGCCGCCGTCTCGCCCTCGCGGACGTCACCCCGGCCGGGCGGCTGACGTGCTATTACGAGCAGCGCGCGGAGGACGAGGTCGTCGTGCACGCGGCGGTTCCGGCGTCCGTCGGCCCGGGCGACCTCAACGGCTTGACGGTGGCGGACCTGCCCCCGGTCCGCGCGGCGACGCTGGTCCACCGCGGCGCGATCGACGGCGTGCTGCCGAGCTGGCAGGCGGTGGTCCGGTGGATCGCCGGCCACGGGTTCACCACGGCCGGGCCGCAGCGGGAGCTCTACCTGGACTGCCCGGAGGATCCTTCGGGCTGGGTGACGGAGCTGCAGGAGCCGATCGGCTGAGAGGATTCCCCGATGACGCCGCCCCGTGCCTTCATCTCCTTCACCCCGGACACCGACCAGCACTGCGAGGCGGTCCGGGAGTTCGCGGCGCTGCTGCGGGAAAACGGGATCGACGTCGAACTCGACCAGGGAGCCGACCTCGCCGAAGCCGATTTCGTGCTCGTGGTGGCGTCGGAGGGCTTCCGGCGAGCGGACGATCGCACGCTCGAAGCTTCGGCGCTGCGCGACCTCCTCCAGGCTGATCGGCCCCCGAAGCTCCTTCCCGTGATCCTGCCCGGCCGGAAGCTCGGCGACCTCCCCTCGTTCTTGCGGGGTCACAGCGCCGACCACTTCCTGGTCCCCGCGCTGACGGCGGACGGGATCGACCACCTGCTCCGTCACCTGACCCGGCAGTCGCTGCCGGTCTCCTGGCGATCGGAACTGCTCCCGCAGGGCTATGAGCCGCGGAGTCCGCTCGTCGAGGTGCACCTCGTTCCGGCCGGGCCGGCAAGCGGGCACGATGTGCTCGAGCGGACGTGCGACGAACTGGCGACGCTGGGAAGGTCCGACGGGCTCTTCGCGCCGACGCAGCCTTTGAGCGCCGGATCGTCCGCGGACGCGGCTTGGGCGTATTCAGCCGACCGGCAAGGCGGGGAATGCGGACTCGCCGTGGTGCGCGACGGACAGCGGACTTGCTGGTTCCCGTTGCCCGGCGCGATTCTCGACCGGGCGGACCTGGCGCGGCAGGTCTCGGCCCGGCTGCGCACCCTGCTGGCCATCAACCTCCCGGGGTCCGGCCGGCTGGCTCCCGGAATCGGGCTGGATCCGGTCACCGCGACGACCGGGATCGCCGAGGCGTCGGCCCACCACAAGACATTCAGTCTGACCAGTCCCGGACGCATCAGGATCGGTCCCGAAGAGGCTTTCGCGCCCGAGGAGCTGCATCGTGCGGCCGGGGAGATCGCCGAAGACCTCGTCACGCGGCTCGCGGCTCCGCTCGGCCACCACCGCTGACGGGCATCACTCGTGATTGAAGGGGCATCACGTGTGATTGGGGGGTCGACACGTCAAGCCGGGGCCGGCTGACGTGCGCTCGCTCGCCAGACCGCGGCGGCCGACAGGGCGGTCAGCGTCGCCAGGGCGCCGGACACCGCCACCGCCGTCGCCGGGCCGACCTGCTCCGCCAGCACTCCCGCGCCGACGATCGCGACGCCCTGTGAGCTGTACAGGCACGTGCTGAGGCGGCCCATCACCGTGCCGCGGCGGGCGTCCGGGACCAGGTCGGCCACCGCCGCCTGCAGGCGGATCAGGTACACCGTCGACAGGCCGCCCGACAGCGCCCAGAACCCCGCCGCCCACCACGGGCCCGGCAGCAGCGGGCAGACCAGCAGCGGCAGCCCGGCCAGGGAAGCCGGGACGGCGACCGACCGCGGCGCCTCCCGCGGCCGGGACGCCGTGCGGGCCGCCCACCAGCCACCCAGCACGCTGCCCACCGGGTCCGCCGCCATCAGGATCCCCACCCCCGCGGACCCGATGCCGGCCGACGCCGCGTACGGCGCCGCGAGGCCTTCCGGCACCACGAGGAAGCCGATCAGGGCCGCGAACGCGTACACCGCGACCAGCACCGGACCCGTCTTCGCCGGCGGACCGGCCGTTTTCGCGGCCCGCGCCGCCGGGCGCGGGCGCACATACGCCAGGACGACCGCCGCGCTCGTGAGGAAGGTCGCCGCGTTGACCAGCAGCGCGAGGGCCGGCCCGGTCGCCGTCACCAGGACGCCGCCGGCGCCGAACCCGGCGACCTGCACCGCCTGGATGGTGATCTGCCGCAGGCCCATCCCGGCCTGGAACAGCGGGCCCGGCAGGACGTCCGGGAGCAGCGCCAGCTGCGCGGCCTTGAACGGCGCGGACGCCAGCGTCAGCACGCCGACGAGTCCCCACAGCAGCCACAGCGGCAGCCCCGGCACGGCCATCGCGGCCGCGAGCAGTCCCCGGACGACGTCGGTCGCGACGATGACCGCCCGCCGCGGGTACCGGTCGGCCAGCCCGGACAGCAGCACGCCGCCGAGCACGGCCGGCACGAAGGTCAGCGCGTACGTCAGCGCGGTCAGCGCCGCCGAGTTCGTCCGGGCGAAGACCACCAGCGCGAGCGCGACCCGCGCGACCTGGTCACCGCCCACCGACAGGCCTTCGGCCAGCCAGAGCGCCCGGAACTCCCGGACGCGCAGCACGTCGGCGAACCCCGCCATCCACACCACCCCGGACAGGGCACGCGCGGGACGGCCGGCCGGTTTAGCCCCCGCGGGTCAGGAGGCGACCGGTTCCTCCGCCGGTTCCGGCTTCGGGCTCAGCACGCCCGCGAACACCGCCGCCAGCACGCACAGCACCACCGGCACCGCGAAGGTGACGTTCAGCGGCATCCACCGCGTCAACCCGCCGATCAGCGCCGGGCCCGCCAGCAAACCCACGTACCCCAGCCCGACCACCCGGGCCATCAACGCCCCCGAAGCCCGCGTGTCCAGGTTGCCCGCCGCCGTGAACAGCTGCGGAACGCCGCCCGACAGGCCCAGCCCGAACAGTGCCCAGCCCACCAGCGACAGCGGCACCCACGGCGCCGCCGCGGCCGTCGTCAGGCCGACCGCCGCCAGTATCGCTCCATAGCGGACGATCGCCGCCGGGCCCGCCCAGGCCGCCACGCGGTCGGTCAGGAACCGGCCGGTCGTCATCGCCACCGCGAACGCGCCGTACGCCAGCGCCGCCGTCGAGGACGAGGTCCCCAGGACCTTCTCCATGTGCAGCGCCGCCCAGTCGTTCGCCACGCCCTCCGACAGCATCAGCGCCAGCGCCAGCAGGCCGAGCAGCCACACCAGGCGCCCCGGCGTGCGCCGGCGGGCCGGCGCGGCTTCGGCGGCGGATTCCGTGACCACCGAAGGCGCGTCCGCCGGCTCCATCAGGAACCGGGCCGACACCAGGGAAAGCACCACGCACAGCAGGCCGGTGCCGGTGAGCGTCACGCCCGTCGGCACACCCGCGCCGAGCGTCGCCGCGCCGATGACCGCCGCGAACGCGCCGCCGATCGACCACATCGCGTGGAACGCCGCCATGATCGGGCGCGGGTAGGCGCGCTCCACCACCACCGCGTGCGAGTTCATCCCGACGTCGATCGCGCCGTTGCCGAAGCCGAACAGGATCAGCGAAAGGCCCAGCGTCCACCACGAGTTCGCGAACCCGGGTGCGAGCAACGCAAGCCCCAGCAGGACCCCGGCCGCCGGGACCAGGCGGCGGTGGCCGAGCCGGTCGACGAGCGGCCCGGAGATCTGCATGCCCGCGAACGCCGCGCCGCCGAGCACCAGCAGCAGGCCGCCCAGCGTGCTGTGCGAGATGCCGGTCGCGCGCTCGACGTTCGGGATGTGCACG
This sequence comes from Amycolatopsis sp. NPDC051106, assembly GCF_040682775.1. Taxonomy (NCBI): domain Bacteria; kingdom Bacillati; phylum Actinomycetota; class Actinomycetes; order Pseudonocardiales; family Pseudonocardiaceae; genus Amycolatopsis; species Amycolatopsis sp. NPDC051106. Next base: position 71,615 of record NZ_JBFBBQ010000013.1, read on the forward strand.
ACCCACATGCCCATCGCGAACCCGTTCAGGCCGAAGAACATGAAGGTCGCGAACCGGGCGGCGCGCGGGCGGGGCGGGGCGGTCGTCATCGGTTCTCCCAGGGGACGGCGACGTGCACGAGCACGCCGAGGCCGGCCAGCGCCGCGCGCTGGTCCTCGGGCGCGCCCGGGTCGGTGATCATTACGTCCGCGCGGTCGGCGGGACAGACGTGGGCGAGCGCGGCGCGGCCCCACTTGGCGCCGTCGGCGAGCACGATCACCCGGGCCGCGACGTCGAGGGCGGCCCGCTTGACCTCGGCGTCGCCCAGGTCGAACGCGGTGAGCCCGGCGTCGAGGCCGAACGCGCAGGGGCTCAGCACGGCGACGTCGAAGCGCAGGGCGCGCAGCGACGCGACGGTCAGCGGGCCCACCAGGGCCTGCTCCCCCGGCCTCGGCTCGCCGCCGGGCAGGAGCAGGCGGATGTCCGGATCGTCGGCCAGCTCCCGGGCCGCGTGCAGCGAAAGCGGCATCACGGTGACCGGGCGCCCGCGCAGCAGCCGCGCGAGCTCCAGCGCGGTCGTGCCGCTGTCGAGCACGATCGTTTCGCCGTCGCGGATCAGCTCGGCCGCCGCGGTCGCGATGGCCCGCTTCGCCGCGACGGCTTCCGTCGCGCGGGCGGCGAACGGCGGCTCGACCCCGGACGGCGACGCGGGGACGGCCCCGCCGTGCACCCGCCGCAGCACGCCGCGCGAGGCCAGGTGGTCGAGGTCGCGGCGCACGGTCATTTCGGACGCGCCGGTGGCCGCCGCCAGGTCCGCGACGGCCACCTGGTCGGTGTCGCGCAGCCGCTCCACGATGATCCGCTGCCGTTCCGCACTCTTCACGCCGCGATGTTCGCAAGCCACGAGCGTTCGCACAACCGAATTGTTCGTCCGCTCACGTCGTTTGTGCGAAACACCGCTGCGGCATGATGGTGCCGTGCACGCCGCCGAGACCACCGCGACCCCGTGACCGGGGGCTACCTGAAGGGCCGGATCCGCCGCGAGGACATCATCACGGCGGCGGCCGCGGCCTACGGCGAGCTCGGCTACCACGGCTCGTCGCTGCGCGAGATCGCCAAGCGCGTCGGGATTTCGCACGCCGGCCTCCTGTACTACTTCCCCACCAAGGAGGCCCTGCTCGCCGCCGTGCTCGAACGGCGCGACACCGAGGACTCCGAGCGGGAGCAGCTGACGGTGCCGCCCGGCCTCGAGGTGCTGCGCCACTTCGTCGCGCTCGCCGAGCACAACGTCCGCCACCCCGGGATCGTCGACCTCTACTCCCGGCTCGCCGCCGAGGCCGTCGCCCCGGACCACCCGGCGCACGAGTACTTCGTGCGCCACTACCGGGCCGCGCGCGAAGGCGTGCGTGAGTCGTTCGCGGTGCTGGCCGCCCGCGGCGAACTGCGGGACGGCGTCGACCCCGGGCTCGCGACGCTGACGTTCATCGCCCTCATGGACGGCCTGCAGGTGCAGTGGCTGACCGTCCCCGGCGACGTCGACCTGGTCGGTTCGCTGCGCTTCTACCTGCAGAACCTGCTCACCGTCCCCGTCTAGAGGGTCTTCGCGTACGGGTCCCAGTCCGCCGGGAGCAAGGGCGGGACATCGACCGTGCTGCCGACGTCCACCGGCTGACCGAGGGTCATCGACTCGTCGATCGCCAGCATCGTGTCGAGCACGTGGTAGGCCAGCTCCCCGGACGCGCGTTCCGGCACGCCGGCGCGGATCGCCCGCGCCAGTTCCAGGGTGCCGGTGCCGCGCGAAGCCGCGTGTCCCGCCGCCGGCAGCTCTTCCGGCTCGTCGTGGCCGAGCAGGTGCAGCCGGGTCGGCTCGTCGAACCGGTTGGGGTCCGGCAGCACGGCGGTGCCGAGCGTGCCGGTCAGCTCCACCAGCCCGGTCCGCTTGAGCGCCGAGTCGAAGCTCAGCACCAGCTGCGCCGAGGCGCTTTCGAACTCGACGAGAGCGGTGACCGTGGTCGGCACCAGCACCGGGAACTCCGTCCCCGCCCGCGGCCCGGACCCCACGACCCGGGTGTCGCGCGCCCGCCCGCCGGCCCCGGTGACGCGCCGGACCGGGCCCAGCAGGTGCACCAGCGTCGTCAGGTAGTACGGGCCCATGTCCAGCAGCGGCCCGCCGCCGGCCTGGAAGTAGAACTCCGGCGCCGGGTGCCACACTTCCGGCCCCGGCACCTGGAACAGGGCCAACGCGGTCAGGGGACGCCCGATCCGGCCCGCGTCGACGCTCCGGCGCGCGGTCTGCAGCGCGGCGCCGAGCACGGTGTCGGGCGCACTCGCCACGCGCAATCCCTTCTCCCGTGCTCGGTCCAGCAGCTTGCGGCCGGTCTGGCGGTCGAGCGCGAGGGGCTTCTCCGCCCAGACGTGCTTGCCCGCCTCCAGGGCCGCGAGCCCGACGTCGACGTGCGAGGCCGGGAGGGTCAGGTTGACCACGATTTCGACCTCGGGGTCGGCGAGCAGCTCGGCCACCGTGCCCGAATGCGGCACGCCGTGGGCCGCCGCCTGGGCCGCCGCGCGCCCGATGTCGAGGTCCGCGACCCACCGCACGCTGACGTCCGGGAAGCTCGTCAGGTTTTCGAGGTAGGTGCCGCTGATGACGCCGGCGCCGATGATCCCGACGCCGACCGGCCCGCCGGTCACCGGCCCGCGCCCGTCAGGAAGGCGTGGCTGGCGGCGATGGCCTCGAAGACGTCGCCGTCGTAGGCGTCGAACTCGATCACGCGCAGCGCGTCCGGCGCGGCGGCGAGCACGTCGGTGACGGGCAGCCGGCCCTGTCCGGCGGGCACCTGGCCGGTGGCGTCGGTGGCCAGGCCGCCGTCCTTGACGTGGATCGCGCGGACGCGGTCGCCGAGCCGGCGCAGCAGGGCGGGAGCGTCCTCACCGCCCGCCGTGGCCCAGTAGGTGTCGACCTCCAGCGCGACGGCCGGATCGAGCTGGTCGGCGAACACTTCGAACGCGCTGCGGCCGTCGATCCGGGACTCCAGCTCCCACCAGTGGTTGTGGTAGCCGACCTGGACACCGTGTTCGGCCGCGAGCTTGGCGGCGGCGTTCAGCGCGTCCGCCGTGGCGGCGATGTCGGCCGGGTCCTGCCACTGCTCCGGCTTGACGAGCGGGTCGATGACCAGGCCGATGCCCAGCTCGGCGGCCGCGGTGAAGACGGCCGCCTGGTCGGCGCCGATCAGGCGGGCGTGCGCGGTCGGGGCGCTCAGGCCGTTCGCCGGCAGCCCGGCCCGCAGCGCTTCGACGTTCTCGACGACCCCGTACGGCTCGACGCGCGTGAAGCCGATCGCGGCGAGCCGCCGCAGGGTGTCGGCGGGATCGGCCGCGAAGGCGTCGCGGACCGAGTACAGCTGCACGGAATGCTCGCTCATCACCGGCTCCTGGAGGTCACGGGGTTCGCTGAATTTCTACCACCTGGTCAAAATTGGCACCAGGGATTTCCCGCCTGGTCAGCCGGACGGCCGCACCGGCGTGCCCGGGCTCACTGCCGTCGTTTCGCCAGGCACCGTTTTGGCGAGGGCCGGTTGGGGCAGTAACGCTGGGACGAGGTCAGGGCCGATCCGACCCGGGAGGTGCCGGTAGTGGACAGGGCAGGGGACGAAGTGGACACGGGGGCCGTCGGGCACCCGGCGTCCCGTCGCGACCTGACGGAACTGTCCGAGGCCGCACGCGACCTCGACCGCCGGATCGAGCAGCACCTCGCCCGGCTGCGCCGCGAACGCGCCGAGCGTGCCTGGGACGACATTCCCGACCAGCGGCTTCGGCCGAGCGGCTGACCTCGCGTTCACCGCGCGGACCCGGGCTACTACGCTGGGTGGCTCCACGCCACGCGCCGAAGCACTGCGAGGTCGCCATGTCCGAGACGCTGTCCCCCAGCCAGAAGCCGGTGGGGGTCGACCCCGAGCGGCCGAGCATCGCCCGGATCTACGACGGGTTCCTCGGCGGCCACAACTTCTACGAAGTCGACCGCGTGGTGATGGAGAAGATCCGCGCGGCGGTCCCGGAAGCGGTCGACATCGCCCGCGGCAACCGCGGTTTCCACAACCGTGCGCTGCGGATGCTGGCCGCCCAGACCAAGATCCGGCAGTTCGTCGACTGCGGGTCCGGGCTGCCGACGGCGGAGAACACGCACCAGATCGTCCAGCGCATCGACAAGGACCACACGGTGGTCTACATCGACAACGACCCCGTGGTCCTCGCGCACGGCCGGGCGCTGCTCGTGGAGAACGACTTCACGCACATGGTCGAGGCGGACATCTTCAAGCCGGAAGAGGTGCTCGGTCACGAGGACGTCCGGCAGCACATCGACTTCTCGGAGCCGGTCGCGCTGCTGCACGTCGGCACGATGCACCACTTCGAGGGCGACGGCGCGGCCGACGTCATGCGGCAGTACATCGACGCGCTCGCCCCGGGCTCGTACGTGGTGCTGTCGCACTTCTTCGACCCCGAGGTGCCGGAGCTGACCGCGATCGCCAAGCGCATCGAGGACATCCTGACCCAGGGCCCCCTCGGCGCCGGCCGGTTCCGCACGCGCGCGGAGATCGAAGCCATGCTGCCGGGCCTGGAGTTCCTCCAGCCGAACGCGACCTCCGAGCCGGGCCTCGCGGTGTGCGACGAGTGGTGGCCGGACGGCCCCCGGCTCACCCCGCTGTCGGGCTCGGCCAAGTGCGTGGCCGGGATCGTCGGCGTCAAGCGCTAGCTCGGCCCGCCACCGGCCGCCGGCTTGGCCGGTTCTTCCTCGTCGGCACTGTCCTCAGTGGACGCCTCCCCGCGCACCCACTTCAGCTTCACCTCGAACTGGCCCTGCAACCCCGTGCGCGCGATCACCGCGCCGGCCTGGGCGTCCAGCTTGACGCCGAACTTGAGCTCGACCTCGTCCGGGCCCAGGTCGCGGAACTGGGCCAGCGCCGCGCCCGCTGCCGCGCGGACCTCGTTCAGTGCGTGCTCGAACGTCGTCGTCGCCTTGCGGAGCACCCCCGACGGCGCCGAAGCGCGCTCGAAGCCGGGTTCCACCTCCACCTCGACGAGCACCGATCCGCCGTCGGCCAGCGGGAAACGCACGAATTCCGGCAAGTGATCCTCCAAGGCGGCACCGATCAACAAGACAAATCCAGCCACTGCTCCGGGCCGATGCCGAGGCGCACCTGTTCCAGCTCGGCGAGCAGCCCGTCCTGCCGCTCCAGGCGGTCCGGGTGGACCAGGTACTCCAGCACCGCCTGGGAGAACGCGCTGCTCATCGCCGACGGCATCAGGTCCGACGCGTCGAAGCACAGGTCGGTGCCCTGCGCGAGGGTCGTCGCGATCCGCCGGGTGACGTCGCTGCGGTAGACGCCTTGCCCGACGAGCCGCTGGTGCACCGAGAACGTCGTCCCGCCCGACGGCCAGATGCGCTGGCCCGCCTCACTGGCGAGGTAGACCATGAGCTTTCGGGCGGCCGGCGTGTCGTGGAACATCGCCGCGAGGTCGGCCGAGACCTCGACCGGACCGCCCGCCCCCGCGCCCGGGAACGGGAAGAACCGGAAGTCACGGTCGGGCACGGGTGGTCCCGGGAGTGCGCCGTACCCGCCGATCGCGAACGAACCCAGGTGCTCCCACACGCACCCCGGCGGTTCGGCAAACATCGCCTTGCCCGCGTCGGCGAACGACGTCAGCACCGCCGCCGTGCTGCCGCCGCGGACCGCACCCGGCGCCAGCACCAGGTCGCCCCAGCTCCGCCACGCGGCCCGCACCGCCGGGTCGGTCCACGGCAGGGTGCCGGCCGCCCAGGCGCTGTAGACCCGCGGGCCGGCGCTGTGCAGCAGGATGTCCTCGATCCAGTCGGTGCCCGGGAACCCGGAGTTCGGCGGGGCGCCCATGCCGAGGCACCAAGGACGTTGCCCGCCGGCGGCGAGCTGCCGCGACGTCGCCAGGAGCTGGTCCCACGTCGCCGGGGCCGGCCCGGTGAAGGTTTTCGGCGAGTACCAGACGATGCTCTTCAGGTCGGCCTTGACGGCGACCGCGTACATCGCGCCGCGCCCGAGCTGCTGCAGCTTCAGCCATTGCGAGCTGTACGTCTCGGCCGCCTCCGCGCCGAGGACGGCGTCCAGCGGCTTCAGGTCGCCCGAGTGCGCGTATCCGGCGAGCTCGGCCGGGTTGGACAGCACCGCCACGTGCGGCGGGGTGCCCTGCTGCAGGTCGCCGCGCACACCTGGTTCTGCGCGCGGGTGCCCTGGTACCGCGTCGGGATCCCGGTCTCGCGGGTGAAGCCGTCGAGCACGCGCTGGAACGCGGCCTGCTCGTCGCCGGTCCACGGGCCGAGCACGGTCACGACCTCCGCCCCGGGGTCGGCGGAGCAGCCGGATACCCCGGCCGCCAAAGCGGCGGCCAGCACGGTCACGGCGAGGCGTTTCCTCATCGGCTTCTCGCTCCCCGGAACCGGTATTCGTCGAGCCGGGGCTGCAGGCCGCCCGCGGCCAGCACCCCGATTCCCCCGGCCAGCACGGGAATCCCGTAGCCGAGCAGCCCGTTCCAGCCCGGCTCCGTGAGTCCCGGCAACGCCGGCTCGTCGATGTCGGCCGCGGGCGGGCCCTCGGGCGGGGAGGCCGTCGCGGCGACGAACGCGTCCACCGTGTCGCCGCAGGCTGCCACTCCTCCGGTACGGCACGAGGTGACCAGCACCCGGGCGAGCGACGCCTGGGCCTGGCCGGCGGCCGTCGTCGTCGCGGCAGAGCGTGCGTCCACCGTCCGCTCCAGCACGGCACCGCTGTCCCGGGCGCCGGACTGGACGCCGAGCAGCAGCGCCGTCCCCGCCCCCAGCACCACCAGGGCCGCCGTCGCGGCGAGCAGCGCGGAGTTGACCGTCCGCCGGAACCGGCGGGCGAGGAAGCGCTGGGTCCGGATCAGCAGGACGAGCAGAAGCAGCACCGGCACCGCCCACAGCAGCGTGATCGCCGGGTCCAGCCAGTCGGTGCCGAGCTGCCTGTCCAGCGCGGCGCGCTGGGCCACGGCCAGGGTGTCGAGCCGCGCGAGGATGCCGTTCTCCTTCGCGGTCAGCAGGTCGGCCGCGGACTGCAGGTCGCTCGCGGCGAGCGCGCCGCCGTTGTCCTGCCGGAAGTGGGCGCCGGCCTGCCCGATGACGCTATTGTACGCGGGCAGCAGCCCTTCGATGAGCCGCAGCGTCTGGCTGCCCTGCTCGCCGGCCGCGTTGTGCTCCGCGACCTGGGCGAGCTGCTGGCCGGCCAGCGCGATCTCGTCCTCGTACTGTTCGCTGGGGCCGGTCAGGCGCGCATGACCGTGCTCGAAGGCGGCCACCGCGGCGCCGTGGGCGGCCACGAGCGCCTCCTTCGCCAGCGACACCTCGGTCACGGCCGGCGCGGTCCGTTCGCGGACCTCGGCGATGCTCGCCCGCACCCCGAGGAAGGTCGCCAGCGCGGTCACCAGCACCAGCGCGCTGCCGGCCACCAGCCCGAGCCGCAGCCACCACAGGGTCTTGCGCGTGGTGCTCGTGGCGCTCACGACGGATCCTCGAACGGTTCGCCGCACCGCCCGCAGCGCTTCGCCGACGGCCGCGCTTTGTGTCCACAATGGATACACTCGCGCGGCGCACCACCGTCTTCCGGACGGACCGGCGCGGCGACGGGTTCGGCGGTGTAGGTGGAGATGGTCGACCCGAGCACGAGCGAGAACCCGTCGCGCGGGCGGACGTTCTCCTTGATCGCGACGGCGCCGTCGTCGCGGACGTCGACCAGGCGGCCCAGGCGCTTGAGGATCTCCGCGTTGCCGAGGTCGGTGGCCAGCCGGTACGCGGTGCCCCATTCCCGCGCCGCCTCCGCCCGGTCTTCGCGCTCGAAGGCGTCCCAGCCCGCGCGGACCGCCCGGCCCAGCTCGGCCTGCCCGGTGATGCGGGCGACGTTCTCGTCCGGCACGCTCGAGAGCGCCAGGTCGTCGGTCAGGTAGCCGACGACCGGGAGCTGATCGCTCACCACGGTGTCCGCGCCCTCGAGCAGGGTGACCGTGCCCAGCAGCCGGTCTTCGTGGCGGGTCAGCTCCGCCGCTTCGACGTCGAGGCAGAGGTGGTACTCGCGTTGCTCGTCGCCCCACGCGCCGGTGGGCAGCTCGAGCACGCGGCCGCCGGCCCGGCACTGCGCGGTGAGGTCCACCTCGGTCGGGAAGACCTGCTTGACGAACCTCAGCCTGCTGTAGGGCATCGTGGTCAGCCGCAGCCGCAGGTCCGGCACCGTCCGGCCCATCGCCTGCTCGACCAGCCGCCGGAAGTCCCCGGCGAGCTCGGCGTCCTCCAGCACCGCGTCGGCGCTGCCGCGCAGCACGGACGCGATGCGCTGCAGGTCCCGCGGCTCCCAGTCGTCACCGATTCCCCGGGCGTCGCAGGCGAACTCGCCCCGGCAGCGCTCGAGCGCGGCCTCCAGCGCGCCCGTGCGGTCGGATTCGTTCTTACCGTCGGTCAGCAGCACGGCGTGCCGGATCGCGGTGGGGTTGCGCGCGAAGAGCTCCCGGGCCAGCTCCAGCCACTGGCTCATCGCGGTGCCGCCGCCGGCGATGAGACCGGAGACCGCCGTCTTCGCTTCGTGCCGCGTCCGCGGGCCGGCCACGGCCAGCTCCGGGGTCGCCGGGTAGACCAGCTCGGCGTGCGCGGTGCACTCCACCACCCCGAACAGCACGCCGTCGCGCAGGGAGTCGACGGCGACCCGGCAGGCGTGCCGCGCGGCCTCGATCTTCGTCGGCGGCCAGTCCATCGAGCTGGAGCAGTCCACCAGCAGCAGTTCCGCGGTCTGCGGCACGCCGTCCGCCACCGTCGCCCCGGCGTCGCCCACCCGCACGGTGAGGACGGCGTCCATCCGCTCGTCCGAGGGGGCCAGGTACTTGTTCTGGCTCAGCTGCAGGGTGAACGACGGGGTTTCGGGCATCCGATCACCTTCTCGTCTTCGGCCGGACGGAGTTGGCGAGGTCGACGAGCACGCCGTGGTCGTTGCGGTCCCGGGCCCGCTCGGCGAGCCGGCGCAGGGACTGCTCCAGCAGTGTGCGCAGCCCGGGGTCGGTGACGCGCTCGCCGAGCAGGGCACCGTCGTTCCAGCCGGGCTGGGCGCCGTCGCCGAGGGCGTCCAGCGCCGCCTCGCGGACGAGCGTCTCCAACCGGTCCTGGGACTCGCCGTCGAGGTAGAGCTCGGGCAGCCGCCGCGCCGCGTCGGCGAGGTCGTCCGGGCCCGGCGGCCCGGACGGCAGGCGGGCCACCCGGATCCGCACGGCGGCGATCCGCGCGGCGTCGTAGTGGCGGGAGATCGGCGGGACGGCGTCCAGCAGGGCGACCGCGCCGTCGCGGCCCCGATCTCGCAGATGGCTCCTGGCCAGGCCGAAGACGGCGCTGACCTGACTGTGGTCGCGGTGCCACACCGAGCGGTAGCAGCGCTCGGCCTGCCGGGTGTCCCCGCGCAGTTCGGCGCAGAAGCCGAGCGCGAGCTTCGGCGCGAGCTCGCCCGGCCACGCGCGGTGCACCCGGTCGAACGCCGCCGCGGCCGGCTCGGTGTCGCCGCGGACGAGCGCCAGCAGGCCGTGGTGCCAGGCCGCCCGCCAGTCGCGCGCGGCCTCGGCGCCGAGCAGCTCTTCGGCCCTCGACAAGGTCACGGCCGCGCGGTCGGAGTCGCCCACCGCGACCAGCGCCCGCGTCCGGGCGAACTCGATCTCGACCGAGCGTTCGCCGAAGAACGCGAGCTTGTCCAGCCAGCGGTGCGGTCCCGGCGCGCCGGCGGCGGCGATGAACTCGGCCGCCGGGTCGTCCGGCGCGACCCGCGGGAGCGGCAGCCGGCCGGCGCCGTCGGCGGCGCGCGGCAGCCCGTAGTCCCGTTCTCCGGCGCGGGAGGTGCCGGAGACCCAGCGGTCGAGACCGGGCACCGCGCCGAGGCCGTCGTCGAGCAGTTCGGCGGTGTCCTCGAACAGCGCCGACGGCACCGGGCGCGGCCGTTCGTCGCGCAGCGAAAGGATTTCCCGGCGCACGCCGTCGAGCTGCTCGGCCATCTCGGCCGCGGTGGCGAACCGCCGCTCGAACGGCGCGACCGCGCGCTCGAGGACCCGGCGCAGGGAATCGACGCCGCCGACGACGCGGTCCGGGTCCGTGGCCTCGCCCGCAGCCTCCAGCAGCACCTGCAGCGTCCGGCCCACGGTGTGCAGGTCGGACCGGACGGTCAGGCCGTGCCGGGTCAGTTCGTGCGCCGGCACCTGGAACCCCTCGGTCCCGACGCTCGGACTGGCCGAGTCGTCGATCGCACGGGCCGCGCCGAGGTCGATGACCTTGACGCGCTTGTCGCCGTGGATCACGTTCTCCGGCTTCATGTCGCAGTACAGCAGGCCCTCGCCGTGGAGGTAGTCCAGCGCGCCGAGGATCGCGCGGCCGTAGACGATGACGTGCTCCACGCGCGGCGGCGGCCCCTTGACGAGGAGGTCGCGCAGGGACCGGCCGCCGACGTACTCCATCACCAGGTAGGTGTCCGGCTCGCCACCGGAGGGCGGGGTGTGCTCGACGAAGTCGGTGATCCGCACGATGTTCGGGTGGTCGAGCCGGATGAGCACGTCCCGCTCGACCCGCGCGAGCGCGCGCAGCATCGCGCTTTCGCTGTTGATCACGCCCTTGAGCACGACGTGCTGGCCGGCGAGCGCGGTGTCGGCCGCCAGGTACACCCAGCCGAGCCCACCGCGGGCGAAGCAGCCGAGGACCTCGTAGCGGTCGCCGACCCGCTCCTCGGGCGAAAGCTTGGGCAGGAAGGAGAACCGCTCGCCGCAGCTCTCGCAGAACCCTTCGGCGAACGCGGGTTCGCCGGCGTAGGCGCGGCCCACCGGTTCGCCGCAGCGGCCGCAGAACCGGTGCTGCTCCGGGTAGTCCGGGTCGGCGAGGACCAGCTTCTCGGGATCCGGTACCTCGACCGCGGGCAGCGACTGGAAGTCGGTTTCCCCGCCCCACAGCTCGACACTGCGCCGGGTGCTCTCCGGAAGGGACGTGCCCAGCACGACGGTGGAGGCTTCGACCGGCACCCGGCGGTGGCCGCACACCTCGCAGAACCCCGTCGGCCCGACGGGCTGCCCGTGACACCACACCGGCTCGGCGGTCATGAGCCGGCCAGCCGGTGGCGGACCGCGCGCACGTAGCGCTCGACCAGTTCCGCGGCGGCCGCCGGGTTGCCGGGGACCGCGGCGAGCGCCGCCATCGCCGGGCGGTACAGCCCGGCCAGTTCCTCGTCCTCCATGAAGCCCGCGTCGGTCGCCTTCGCGTTGTAGCCGCGGAGCCGTCCGCGCAGCTCGTCGTGCCGGGCGGCGTGCGCGTCGAGATCGGCGTGCAGCCGGACGAGCTCCCGGCGGGCCGCTTCGGCGTCGCGCTCGGTCACCGTCAGCGCGCGCCGGACGCGGCCGGGGTCGATGCGCTCGCCCGCCGAGCGCAGCGCGGCCAGCCGCAGGCGCAGGTCCGCGGCGTGGCCGGGCACCTCGGCCGCCGGGTGCGCGCGTGTACCGACCTGGGCGGCCCGCTCGCGTGTCCGCTCCTCTTCGTGCTCCACCATCTCGACCAGGAGCGCCAGCCGGTCCAGCCGCCGCGCGTTCCGCTCGCTCTCCCAGCGGCGGGCCAGGCGCACGCCGGGCGAGTCGGGTCCGCTGAACTGGACGAGCACGGTGGCTCCCTTGTCCATCAACGGTTTGACCGCGCCGGTCAGCACCTCCTCCGGCGCGCGGGCGGCGTCGACCCCGGCCACCGCCACGGCGACGTCCTCCGGGTTGGTCGCGAGCACCGTGGTGACCTCCTCGGTGCTGATGCCGGCGCTGACGTTCTCGGCCACCTCGTCGGCGGTCTTGCCGGTGGCGTCGACGATCGCGGCGAGCCGGTCGCCCCGGCCCGGCCGAGACCCGCGGCGTTCGCGCCGGACCTGGGTCAGGAAGTCCCGGACCACCGCCGAGTCGCGGTCGCCGATGACGACGACCAGCGGACCGGACGGCGGCCGCGGCGGCTCGCCCACCCACCGGGCGACCTCCGGGACGTGCCGGACGATCGTCTCGACCGGGATCAGGTAGGCGAGGCCGAGCCGTTCGTCGGTGTATTCGGTGACCACCATGCCGAGCACGGCGTCGGTGGCCTTGTCGATCACCCCGGCGCCGCTGAACCCGCGGCGGACCCGTTCGCCGGGCGGCTTCGAGTTCAGCTGGACCCACTCGCTGCCCGGCCCGGCCGGGCCGGCCAGCTCGGCGTCGTTCACCCACACGCCGTGCTGGTGCGGCGGCGGGAAGCCGTAGGTGTAGACCACCCGGTCACGGACGGCGCCGAGGCGCACCAGCGGCGCACCCGGTACGCCGGGGAACGCCTCGCTCAGCTCCAGCAGCGCGATGTCCCCGCGGCCGTCGGGCAGCGGCGGCACCCAGCACCCCGGCCGGACGCCGGCGTAGGCCTCCGGCATCCCGGGCAGGCCGACGAAGCGGACCACGAGCTGCCCGGCCGGGCACTCGGGTAGCGTAAGCGCTTCCCCGCCGACGGCCTGCACGACGTGCGCACAGGTAAGCACCGTGGATTCGCCCAGCAGCATGCCGGCACCCAGTGTCCGGCCCGACGAGTCCAGCAAGCACACCCGCCACGGTTCCGAATCCCCCGCGCGCCCAGCGGACAAATCCCCGTTGTGCTCCCTCACCGTGAGCGACCTTACGGCGGCGCACCGACGGTCCGGGCCCGGTTGGCCCGCTTCCCCCGGCAGACCACCCGAACGGCCGCAGGAGCGCCGGGCCGTCGTGGGCAACTCACCACCCGGCGGGCTGCCCGGTGGGAAACGGCCGGGTCAGGCGAGCGTGCGCAACCGGCGGAGCGCGAAGTACACCAGTGCCGCCGTCAGCAGCACGAAGATCCCCGTCTCGATGCCCTGGAACGTCCAGAACCGGTCGCCCGGCTGGTACTGCAGCCAGTTGTACGCGCCGGGACCGGCTTCGCTCTGCCCGCAGCCGCCGGGGCCGCACGGGCCGATCTCCGCGTTGGGCAGCACCATCTCCCCCGCCGCGTTGCGGACGCCTTGGGACAGCACCCAGTCGCCCGACGCCGTGTTCGGTGTCCGGTCACCGTCCGGGAAGAACGTCAGTGCCTGCGCGGGCAGGTAGCGCGGCCGGGCCAGGACCTCGATCGCGACGCGGACCGCCGCGAAGCCGACCAGCGCGATCCCCATGGCGGGCAGCACCTTGCGCCAGTACGTCCCCGCGAAGACGCCCAGAGCGAGCGCGAACAGCGTGTACGCGATCGGGACGACGCCCTGGACGTCGAAGGACAAGTACCCCAGCCGCCCGGTGCTCGCGGTGACCAGCGGTTCGAACCACCACGAGACGCCGAGCGCGTACACGACGGCCAGCACCGCGGTGATCCCGCCGACCAGGCCGAACTTGACCAGCGCCCAGTGGAGGCGGCTGACGCCCTGCGTCCACACGAGACGGTGGGTGCCCTGCTCGACCTCGCGGGCGACCAGCGGCGCGCCGAAGAACACGCCGACCAGCACGGGCAGGACCACGAACAGCACGGCCACGAACACCATGCCGCCGAACTGCTGCTGGAACTGGTGGCCGAGGCCGCCGCAGCGACTGACCTCCTCGGTCTGGGTGATCATCGACGCACCCCCGAGCGCGGCCCGGCAGGCGGCCAGGCCGAGGCTGTCGAACTTCGTGTGCATCGCCAGGCCCGTCGGCACCATGATCGCGGCGAGCGCGACCAGGGCGCCGAGCGTGAACAGGGCCTGCTTGCGGTGCTGGCGCCAGGTCAGCCAGATCATGCCGGCACCCCCCATGCGGTCGCGGCGACGCGGGGCTCCGCGTCGGCGAGGTGGGCCAGCACCAGGTCCTCCAGCGTCACTTCGTGCTCCGTCCACAAAGGATCCACCGGCCCGTCGCCGCGGCGGACGAGCAGGGTCGACTGACGTTCGGTGTGGCTCGCGCGGACCACCTTCGCGACACCGGCGATCGACTCGCTGCCGGCCCGCGGGCCGACCAGCGTGCGGTGCGTTTCGAGCAGCTCGTCGACGGGTCCGGTCAGCTGGACCCGGGACTGCTGCAGGACGACGAGGTAGTCGCAGCTGCGTTCGAGGTCGGCGAGCAGGTGCGAGGACAGCAGGACGGTCGTCTCGCTGTCGGCCACCGCGCCCATCAGCGTCTGCATGAACTCCCGGCGCGCCAACGGGTCCAGGCTCGCGATGGGCTCGTCGAGCAGCAGCAGCCTCGGGCGCTTGGCCAGGGCCAGCGCCAGCGCGACCTGTGCCCGCTGGCCGCCGGACAGCTTGCCCACCGGCCGGTCCGGCGGGATGCCGAGCATGGCGAGCCGTTCACGGGCCAGCGCGGCGTCCCAGCGGCGGCGGTTCAGCCTGCCGCCCATCGTGACGAGCTCCGCGGCGGTGAAGTCCCGGTACAGCGGGGTGTCCTGCGCGACGAACCCGACGTCCGGGAGCACGGACCGCGGGTCGCGGCCGAACACCAGCACCTCCCCCGCGTCGGGGCGCAGCAGCCCGACGGCCAGGTGCAGCAGGGTCGTCTTGCCCGCGCCGTTCGGGCCCACCAGCGCGGCGATCCGCCCGACGGGCACCTCCAGCGCGCAGTCCTGCAACGCCCAGGTGCGCCCGTAGCGCTTGCCCAGCGCCCGGGCCTGCACGGCCAGCTCCATCTCCGCCAACTCCCTAGGCAAGGTCGCGGGGCACCGGGGTGCCGCGCAACGTGGTCTCGATCAGGGCGGCGATGTCGTCCGGCGACATCCCCGCGGCTTCCGCGCGCTCCAGCCAGGCCACCAGCTCGTCGCGCAGCCGCCCCTGGCTGCCCAGCGACGGCCCGGCCAGGCTGCCGGTGACGAACGTGCCCACCCCCGGCCGGCCTTCCGCGAGTCCTTCCAGGATCAGCTCGCGGTAGGCCTTGAGCACGGTGTTCGGGTTGATCGCCAGCGCCTCGGCCACATCCCGCACCTTCGGCAGCTGGTCGCCAGGGCGCAGCAGGCCGACCCGCAGCGCCTGCTTCACCTGGACGACGAGCTGCATGTACGTGGCGACCCGCGAGCGGCCGTCCAGGACGAACTCGATCACCCGGCACCTTCCTATTGTCCTACGACATTAAGACAACACCCGCGAACGCACCGCTGTCAAGGAACGCCCGCCGGGCATAAGGTTCCGATCAAGAGGCACACCGGCACCAGGAGGCAGGCATGTCGTTGTTGGACGGGCTGAGCAAGGCGATCGCCGGGGGAACGATCGAGATCGTCGATCTCACCGCCCCGCTGAGCGCGAGCACGCCGATCCTGCAGCTGCCGGAGCCGTTCGCCAACACGATCCCGTTCCGGCTTGAGGAGATCAGCCGCTACGACGAGCGCGGCCCGCGGTGGTACTGGAACGACATCCACACCGGCGAGCACACCGGCACCCACCTCGACGCCCCCGTCCACTGGGTGTCCGGAAAGGAGGGTCACGACGTCTCGCAGGTGCCGCTCAAGACCTTGGTCGCACCCGCGGTCGTGCTGGACTTCTCGGCCCGGGCCGCCGAGGACCCGGACTTCCTCCTGTCGATCGACGACGTCCGCGCCTGGACGGCCGAGCACGGCCCGCTGCCCGACGGCGGCTGGCTGCTCTACCGCACCGGCTGGGACGCGCGCAGCGACGACCAGGAGCGGTTCCTCAACGCCGACGAGACCGGCTCGCACGCCCCCGGCGTCTCCCCCGAGTGCGCGCGGTGGCTCGCCGAGGAAAGCCCGATCACCGGGCTCGGCGTCGAGACCGTCGGCACCGACGCGGGCCAGGCGCCCGGCTTCGAACCGATGTTCCCGTGTCACGAACTCCTGCTGGGTGCCGGGAAGCACGGCCTGACGCAGCTGCAGAACCTCGCCACGCTGCCGCCGACCGGGACGCTGCTGGTCGTCTCGCCATTGCCGATCGTCGGCGGCTCCGGCAGCCCGGCCCGCGTGCTGGCCCTGGTGGAGCGGTGAACGTCGCCGGACTCGTCGGCCGCACGCTGGCCGGCCTCGGCGTCGGCACGGCGTTCGGGGTGGTGGGCAGCGGCAACTTCGAGGTGACGAACGCGCTGCGGGCGGGCGGCGTCCGGTTCGTCGCCGCCCGCCACGAAGGCGGCGCCGCGAGCATGGCCGACGCCTACGCCCGGATGAGCGGGAAGGTCTCGGTGCTGTCGCTGCACCAGGGCTGCGGGCTGACCAACGCCGTCACCGGGATCACCGAGGCCGCCAAGAGCCGGACGCCGATGCTGGTGCTCACCGCGGACTCGGCCGCGGCGTCGGTGCTGTCCAACTTCCGCATCGACCAGGACGGGCTGGCCGCCGCGGTCGGCGCGGTGCCGGAGCGCGTGCACTCGGCCGCGAGCGCGGTCGACGACACCGTGCGGGCCTTCCGGACCGCGTGGCAGCAGCGCCGGACGGTCGTGCTGAACCTGCCGTTGGACGTCCAGGCCGAGCCCGCGCCACCGGGAGCGCTGTCGCTGCCTTCTGTCGAGGGGCCGGCTCCGATGCGGCCGGACATCGGCGCGGCGGCGGATCTGGCGGACCTGCTGATCGCCGCCGAACGGCCGGTGTTCATCGCCGGCCGGGGCGCCCGCGGGAGCCGGAAGCCGTTGCGGGAGCTGGCCGCGCGGTCCGGCGCGCTGCTGGCCACCTCGGCCGTCGCGCACGGCCTCTTCCACGGCGATCCGTTCGCCCTGGGCATCTCGGGCGGGTTCGCATCGCCGACGGCCGCCGAGCTGATCGTGGGCGCCGACCTCGTCGTCGGGTGGGGGTGCGCGCTGAACATGTGGACCACTCGCCACGGCAAGCTGCTCAGCCCGCACGCGGACCTCGTCCAGGTCGACCTCGAGCAGAGCGCGCTCGGCGCGCACCGGCCGATCGACCTCGGCGTCGTCGGCGACGCCGGGTGCACCGCGGAAGACGTCCTGAGCGAGCTGGGCGACCACCAGGCGGTCGGCTACCGCACCGAAGAGGTCGCCGCCCGGATCGCGGCCGGCCGCTGGACCGACGTCGAGCACGAGGACCTCTCCCGTGAGGGCCGCATCGACCCGCGCACCCTGAGCAAGCTGCTCGACGAGCTGCTGCCGGCCGAGCGGATCGTCGCGACCGACTCCGGCAACTTCATGGGTTACCCGAGTGCGTACCTGTCGGTGCCCGACGAGCAGGGGTTCTGCTTCACGCAGGCGTTCCAGAGCATCGGGCTGGGCCTGGGCACGGCGATCGGCGCGGCGCTCGCCCGCCCGGACCGGCTCCCGGTGCTGGGTACGGGCGACGGCGGGTTCCACATGGCACTGTCCGAATTGGACACGGCGGTCCGGCTCGGCCTGCCGCTGGTGGTGATCGTGTACAACGACGCCGCCTACGGCGCGGAGGTCCACCACTTCGGCGACGCGGACATGACCACGGTCCGGTTCCCCGACTCCGACCTCGCCGCGATCGGCCGCGGCTTCGGGTGCGCGGGGGTGACGGTCCGGTCCGCCGAAGACCTGTTCGCGGTGCGCGAGTGGCTCGCGGGTCCCCGCAGCGAACCACTGGTCATCGACGCGAAGATCGCCGACGACGGCGGTTCCTGGTGGCTCGCGGAGGCGTTCCGGCACTGACCCGGCCTTGACAGCGGCCCGGCCGGGGCTGGATGCTGGCCGAGTTGTCCTACTGTCGTAAGACAGCAGGTATTCTGCTTCTGGGGAGCTGTCATGCGCTTGTTCATCTCGGCCGTACTCGCGGCCACCACACTGGTGGCCGCACCCGCCGACGCGGGTCAGCCCCGGCCACCGTCCGACCCGGCGGGCACGCTGCTCACCGCGTTCGACACGCATCCGATCGTCGCGAAGTCCAGCCCGGACGTCGGGCCGTTCGTGTTCGACCTGATCCGCGACCCGCGCTTCCCGGGCCGGGTGAACGACATCGCGGTGGAGTGCGGGAACTCGCGCCTCCAGCCACTGCTGGACGCCTACATCGGTGGTGCGGACGTGCCGGACATCAGCCGGGTCTGGCGCGACACGACCCAGCCGAGCTGCGGGTTTTCGACGTTCTACGAACAGCTTTTCGCCTTGGTGCGCCAGGTGAACACGACACTGCCGGCGAGCCGCAGGATCCGCGTGCTGGCGTGCGACCCGCCGATCGACTGGAGCCGCATCCAAAGGCCGACGGACATGGAGCCGTTCGACGACCGGGACGCCTCGATCGTCTCTGTGGTGAAGACGCAGGTGCTGCAGAAGAACCGCAAAGCGCTGATGCTGTTCGGCCTGGGCCACTTGACCCACGACGGCGGAAGCGGCGCGGTGGCCCAGCTGGAGCGCGAGTACCCCGGCGCGGCGTACGTGGTCGCGGACCACCGCGGGTTCACTTCGGACAACGCACGGCTCGAGAAAAGCTTGGGCTCATGGCCGTCGCTGATTTCGCTCCGGGGATCGTGGCTGGGCGCTCTCGACACTCGTCTGTTCCCGACGAACCGGGAGTATCCGCCGGGCACCCGCGGTTATCCGGGAGTGGACGCGTACATGTACGAGGGCCCGGCCGACCTGCTGTTGCGGGAGCCGTTGTCGGCTCGGGCGGTGCTGGATACGAGGTTCTTGGCGGAGCTGCGGCGTCGGGCGGCGGCGGTGGACTCGCCGCCGGATGGGTTGTTGTGGCCGGAGACGTTCTTCGAGCGGGAACGCACTTCCGGGGTGCTGCTGCACGGTTAGCCGGTTTGAAGCGGCCGGCTGCCTGGGGTACTCGCCGTCGAATGGCAGGGCCGAACCCTGGGAGGCTGACTCACCACCGGATGAACTGCTGTGGTCGGAAACGTTCTTCCGGCGGGAACGCGCATCCGCAGTACTGCTGCACGGCTGGCCGGTTCGACACGAGCCGACTGCCTGGGGCACCCGCCGCGGGCGACAAGGGCCGGACAATGGAAGGCGACGCTCGGCAGCAGCGGTCGACTCACCACTGGACAGACAGTTGTGGCCGAAGACGTTTCTTCCAGCGGAAACGCGCACCCCGGTACTGCTGCACGGTTAGCCGGTCCGAAGCGGGCCACCAGCCTGGAGTATCCCGCCGCAGGGTGCCCGGAGCCGAACAGTCGGAGGCAGGACAACGAGTTGCGAAGCCCGGCGGCGGCGGTCGACTCACCACTGGACGGACTGCGCTGGCCGGATACGTTCTTCGAGCGGGAACGCACTTCCGGGGTACTGCTGCACGGTTAGCCGGTTTGAAGCGGCCGGCTGCCTGGGGTACTCGCCGCAGGGGGCAGGAGCCGAACCCCGGGAGGCTGACTCACCACCGGATGGACTGCACTAGCCGGAAGCGTTTCCAGCGGGAACGCACTTCCGGGGTGCTGCTGCACGGTTAGCCGGTTTGAAGCGGCCGGCTGCCTGGGGTACTCGCCGCAGGGTGGCAGAGGCCGAACGTTGGGAGACTGGATAGCGGTCGCGCTGAGCGCGATGCTCGTGACCGTCCGGCAACCTTGGAAAGCGATGTCGATTACTTTGCTGGTGTCGGAAGGCGCCGCAACCTTCTCGACCGGATGCAGGTGTTCCGGGGCCTGCGGCACAGTCGGCGCGGTTCGCGACGTGGGCATAGGCCCGTAGCCGGTTGGCTGCGGGCCTGTCCCGTGTACTCATGCCGCGAATGGGAGTGGCTGGTGCAGGTTGTTGCGCCTGGGTTTTCGGCGCTTGTCCAGGAACACCGGTGGCAGGAATTCCGGTAGACCGTCGGCGGCGATCCTTACCTGCCAGCCGGAACGGTGCAGCAACCGGTGATGGTGAGCGCACAGCAGCACCAGATTGCCCAGCTCGGTCGGCCCACCGTCAGCCCAGTGCCGGACGTGGTGACCCTGACAGTGCCGAGGTGGGCGATGACAGCCCGGGAAGGCACAGCCGCGATCTCGGAGGTAGAGCGCGCGGCGGAGCGGGGTGGAGACCAGGCGGTGCTGGCGACCGAGATCAAGAAGCTCACTCTTGGTACCGAGGACCGCGGGGATGAGCATGCAGTCGCAGGCGTGGATGCGGGCTTCGGCCGCGGAGATCGTGCCGAGGTCGCCCAGGAGCGCCCGGCCGACGCCGGCCTTGGGAGTGGTGCCGGTATCGCCGAAGGTCGCCAGACCTGCACCGGCCGTGGGCGGCGTGCCGGTGTTGCCGAAGGCGGCCGCACCGGCAGCGGAGGTGGTTCCGGTGTCGTCGAACATGGCCTGGCCGATGCTCGACTTCAGGTCCTCCAAGGAAACCGCGACCATCACGTGGGCTCGTTCGCCTGCTTGCATCGGCAGGTCTGGGGAGTTGTAAGCCAGGTCGATCGCGTCGGAGAAGGCGTCGCCGTAGCGTTCCAACGGCGAACGTAAGTCATGGCCCTCGTCGGTGCTGTGGCGCTCGGCGAGAGCGTCCAACAGGGCGCTGGCTCGAGCACCGGTCTCGTCATCGAAACGGCCGTTCAGCTCCCAGAACCCGGTTCTCTTGCGACGCAACGACAACTCGCGACTGGGCTTGGCCGGTTCGGTCTCGTCGGGCTCGGCGCCATCGGGATCCAGGTGGGCCAGGATGCGTGCGCCGAGGGCGGCGACTTGCTTGTGTCCGGCTTCGGAGGCGAACGTGAGCAGGTGCTGCTCGGCATCATCACGGTGCTCGAGCGGAACCTGGGTCATCACCCCGACGATCGTGTCGATCATCGGGCTGCTCAACCGACCCTCCGCAGCAGCAGCGCCGGTGGCGGGAGCAACAGCGGGAATGGGAGTGCCATCCAGGGTACGGCTCGGAGTGAGTGCGCGGGCTCGCTTCACCACAGTCTCGGCGGCGGACTTGGGAACGTCGGCGAGGTGCTCGAAGAGCCGCGCGACAGAACGGTATCCGAAGAGTTCCATCACACCGCGAGACTCGATTTCCGCCAACAGAGAACCGATCTCAGCCTCGGCAGACCGCACAACAGTGAGCAGCGCGGAGATGCGGTCGGCCAGGGCCACCGCATCCGCTTGCCACACCGCTTCCCTGTCCATACAACAAGATTACCGAAGATCGAACGCATGTCATCACACGATCAGGTGCGAACAAAGACCGCGGCAGGGACACCGTTGCGTGGGGAATCGGCGCTCTTGCACCGAGCGGCAAGCAAGTACACGAAGCGCCGATTTCCCACGCCCCGGCGAAGCCGCATCAGTAAGAGCCAACCCGATGAGAAACCCAAACGTTGGCCTCAACGTAAACAGCAAAGTCCTGCGAAACAGAGACGAACACAGGCCCCAGAGCCCCCGGAACCTCAACGGAACCGTCCCGATCGAACGGCATCCCGGTCCACTCCCGCCACTCGCCCAAAGGAGCCTGCACAGTCGCCGAGCAGGAAGCGACACCGACGATCCGCCCACCAGCACGCACATGAGTACGCAACCAACGATCAGCGGGCAAACCGTCAGCCCGCACCCGAGCGACGTACTCGCGCATCGGCATCCCCGGGACCGCGGCCTTGTCGGGCGGCCGAACCGGGATGACCAGCGACTCGAACCCGGCGGCAGCCGTACGCATTCCCTTCAGCACAGCAAGCGAATGCCCACGCCCCTGGTGGTCCGGGTGCACCGCGATCTCCAACGCGCAAGCGGTGTCCGGAGTGACGCCGTCGAGGGCGTCCTCAGCCGCCCACACCGCCACTTCGTCCCAGCCTCGGGCAGGCAACGACCCGCGGTCGCGGAACGGCACCATGATCCCGCGCGCGACCGGCCGGTCACCCTCCAGCAGCACGACGACCAGGTGCGGCCAGCGGCTCGCCACCCGGCGGCGGCGGACCAGCAGGCTCGTGAGGCTGCCGGCCATGAACTTCGGCGAGTCCGGCGGGTACGGGATCGCGTAGGCGGCCGCAGCGAGGTCGGGGCGCTCGGCCAGCGTGACGAGCACGTCAGTTCCCCCGGGACCAGGATTCCAGCGCGATCAACGTCTTCGTGCCGGTCACCTGGTGGTGCCGGCGGATCTCGTCGATCGTCTTCTGCAGGTGGGCCATGTCGCGCACCCGCAGCCACACCAGCGCGTCCGGGTCGCCCGCGATCGTGAACACCGCCTGCGCCTCGGGCATCCGCGTGGTGGTGCGCAGGATCTCCGCGACCTTCGTGTTGCCGACGAACCGCAGCTCGGTGAACGCCTCGATCCCCCAGCCCAGCTTCGCGTGGTCGACCTGCACGGTGAAGCCGGTGATCACGCCGGTCTCGCGCAGCCGGTCGATCCGGCGCTTGACCGCGGCCGTCGACAGCGTGACGCGGCCGGCGATGTCGGACAGCGTCCGGCGGGCGTCCTCGCGCAGCAGGCCGAGGATCTCGTGGTCGGTCGCGTCGAGCAGGTCTTCGGTCATGCGTCCGAGCGTAAACGGACGCAAAAAACGGGACCACTCAGTCACTGGATACGCTGAACTTTGCGTGTGACACCCTGATCCGGCCCTGACTGTTGCGTGAGGGTGACCCGCGCCGCACTGTGCTCCGAAGCACAACCGACGCGAAGGAGGCCGCGCCGTGGAGACGTTCACGCTGGAGGACCGCTACCTGCGAGAAGCGGGAACCGTGCACCTGTCCGGGGTGCAGGCCCTGGTCCGGCTGCTGTTCGACCGCGTCCGCCACGACCGCGCCCGCGGTGGCGACCCCGCCGTGTTCGTCTCGGGCTACGAGGGCTCGCCGCTGGCCGGCTACGACCTCGAACTCGGCCGCCGCGCGAAGCTGCTGGAGAAGCACGACGTCGTCCACCGCCCGGGCCTCAACGAGGAGCTGGCCGCGACCTCGGTCATGGGCAGCCAGCTCGTCGCGGGCGCCGGCGGGCGGCGCGGCGTCACCGGGTTCTGGTACGGCAAGGCCCCGGGCCTCGACCGCGCCACCGACGCCCTCCGCCACGCGAACCTGGCCGGCACCGACCCGCGCGGCGGCGCGGTCGCCCTGGTCGGCGACGACCCGAACGCGAAGTCCTCGACCGTCCCGTGCGCGTCCGAGCTCGCCCTCGCCGACCTGGCGATCCCGATCCTCTACCCGGCCGACTCCCAGGACGTCCTCGACCTCGGCATGCACGCGGTCGAGCTGTCCCGGGCGGCCGGCGTCTGGACGTCGCTGAAGATCGTCGCCAACGTCGCGGACGCTTCGGGCACCGCCACCGTGAGTCCACAGTGGATGGCTCCGGAGATCGAAAAGGCCTACCGCCACACGCCGACGTCGCGCTTGCTCGGCACGAGCCTCGCCGAGCTGGAACGCAGCCTCTTCACCGTCCGGCTGCCCCTCGTGCTCGACTACCTGCGCGCGGCCGGCATCAACCGGATCACGCAACGGGGACCGGCCGACCGGATCGGCATCGTCTCCGCCGGCAAGTCCTATCTGGACCTCCAGCAGGCCCTGCGTGCACTGGGTCTCGACCCGGAAACACTGAAAATGCACGGCATCCGCGTGCTCAAGCTCGGCGCGATCCACCCGCTGGAACCCGGGATCGTCCGCGAGTTCGCCGACGGGCTCGACGAGATCATCGTCGTCGAAGAGAAGCGCGCGTTCCTCGAGACGGCCCTCAAGGAAGTCCTCTACGGCCTCCCCGGCGCGCCCGCGATCACCGGCAAGAAGGACCGCGACGGCCGCACGCTGTTCACCGAGCTCGGCGAGCTGGACCCGGACGGCATCGCGGCCGGCCTGGCCCGGCGGCTGCCTGGGGGCATCGCCTCGGTGGACGCTTTCACAGCGCGCCGCCGTCGCGAGCGCATCTCCGTGCCGCTGCTCGCGCGGACGCCGTACTTCTGCTCGGGCTGCCCGCACAACTCGTCGACGAAGGTGCCCGAAGGCACGCTGGTCGGCGGCGGCATCGGCTGCCACACCATGGCCCTGTTCATGGAGCCGGACCAGGTCGGCACCGTCCTCGGCGTGACGCAGATGGGCGGCGAAGGCACGCAGTGGATCGGCATGGCGCCGTTCGTCGAGGCCGAGCACTTCGTCCAGAACATCGGCGACGGCACGTTCACCCACTCCGGCAGCCTCGCCGTGCGCGCGGCGGTCGCCGCCGGGGTGAACATCACCTACAAGCTGCTCTACAACTCCGCCGTCGCGATGACCGGCGGCCAGGACGCCGTCGGCGGCCTGCCGGTGGAGAAGGTCGCCGAGCTGCTGCTGGTCGAAGGCGCGAAGCGGGTCGTGATCACCAGCGACGCGCCCCGGCGGCTGCGGCGCCGGAAGCTGCCCGCCGGCGTCGACGTCCGCGACCGCACCGAACTCCTGGCCACGCAAGAAGAACTGGCCGCCGTCAAGGGCGTCACCGTGCTGATCCACGAGCAGGAGTGCGCGGCCGAGAAGCGCCGGAAGCGCCGCCGCGGCAAGCAGGAGACACCCGCGACCCGGGTCGTGATCAACGAACGCGTCTGCGAAGGCTGCGGCGACTGCGGCACCAAGTCGAACTGCCTGTCGGTGCAGCCGGTGGCCACCGAGTTCGGCCGCAAGACCGCGATCCACCAGTCGTCGTGCAACGTCGACTACTCGTGCCTGGCCGGGGACTGCCCGTCGTTCGTCACCGTGGTGCCCACCGGGAAGAAGCAGCGCCGGAAGCTCGGCGAGCTGGCCGCGGACGCCGTGCCCGCTCCGCCGGTGTCCGGGAAGGACTTCACCGTCCGGATCACCGGGATCGGCGGCACCGGCGTGGTCACCGTGACGCAGATCCTCGCCACCGCCGCGGTGCTCGACGGGCGGCACGTCCGCACGCTCGACCAGACCGGGCTCGCCCAGAAGGGCGGCGCCGTGGTGTCCGACCTGAAGGTGACGACGGAACCGGTCGAGCAGGCCCCGAAGCTCGCCACCGGCGAGTGCGACCTCTACCTGGCGTGCGACGCGCTGGTCGGAGCGGACGCGACGAACCTCGGCGTGGCCGACGCCGCCCGCACCACGGCGGTCGTCTCGACCACCGAGGTGCCGACCGGCCGGATGGTCGTCGACACGACGGTCGCCTTCCCGGACCCCGGCAGCGTCCTCGCGCCCATCGACACGGCCGCATCGCGGACGGTGTCCCTGGACGCGCGCGGTCTGGCCGAAGAACTCTTCGACGACGACCAGTTCGCGAACGTGCTCCAGCTCGGCGCGGCCTTCCAGACCGGCGCGATCGGCCTGCCCGCCGAGGTGATCGAGCGCGCGATCGAGCTCAACGGCACCGCGGTGGCTGCGAACCTGCAGGCCTTCCGCCGCGGCCGTCAGCTGGTGGCCGACCCGGACGCGCTGACGACGTCGCCGGCTCCGACGCGCACGGTCGCACAGCCCGCCGCGCGGAAGCTGGTGGACGCATCGCCCGGATCCGAGCTGGCGCGGCTGCTCGACGTCCGGATCCCGGATCTGGTCGCCTACCAGGACGAGCGGTACGCGCGGGCGTACGCGGAGTTCGTCGAGCAGGTGCGCGTGCTGGAGGACGGGCCGACGGAGATCACCGAGGCGGTCGCGAAGCACCTGTACAAGCTGATGGCCTACAAGGACGAGTACGAGGTCGCGCGCCTGTCGCTGGACCCGGCGTTCACGGCGGATCTCGAGGAGCAGTTCGGCGAGGGCACGAAGTACGCCTACCGCCTCCACCCGCCGGTCCTGCGGGCGCTCGGCATGAAGCGCAAGATCAGCCTGGGCCCGTGGTTCCGCCCGGCGTTCCGGCTGCTGCACGCGCTGCGGCGGCTGCGCGGCACCCGGTTCGACCCGTTCGGCCGCGCCGAGGTGCGGCGGGTCGAGCGCGAGCTCGTCGAGGACTACCGCGCCTCGGTGCTGCGCGCCTTCCGCGCCGAAGACGTCGACCGGGCCCGGGTCCTGGCGCTGGCCGAACTGCCCGACCTGGTGCGCGGCTACGAGGACGTCAAGCTGGCCAACGTCGCCCGGTACCGGGAGAAGCAGGCCGAAGTCTTCACGCTCGTAGATAACTGAGCATCGCCCGGGCTTCGTCGGGGACGCGCAGCTTCGCGCTGACGTCCCCGGCGTGCTGCCGGGCGGCGGCGGTGCCGATGCCGAGCAGCCGCCCGATCGTCGGCACCGAGTGGCCTTCCGCCAGCAGCGCGACGACCTCGCGTTCGCGCGCGGTGAGCGTGCCGACGGGGTCGCCGGGCCGCGGCCGGGCCAGCTGCACGGCGACGACGTCGCGGTCCAGCACCGTGCCCCCGGCGGCGACGCGCCGCAAGGCGTCGAGGAACTCGCCGGGCTTGCCGACGCGCTCCTTGAGCAGGTAGCCCGCGCCGCCACCCCCGGCGGCCAGGAGGTCGCCCGCGTAGCCGTCCTCGATGAACGCCGAGAGCGCGAGGATGGCGAGCCCCGGCATCAGCCGGCGCGCTTCGAGGGCGGCCCGCAGGCCTTCGTCGGTGAACGTCGGCGGCATCCGGACGTCGACCACGGCCAGGTCCGGGATCTCCGCCGCGACGGCGGCCACCAGGTCGCCGGGGTGGTCGACGGCCGCGGCGACGTCGAACCCCTCGCTGCGCAGGAGCAGGACCAGCCCCTCCCGCAGCAGGGCGTCTTCTTCCGCGATGACAATGCGCACGCTGCCTCCTCGCCTCCACGTCCTCTCCCTGCCTGGATGCACGGATCGGGGGGCGGGTCCGGTTCAGCCGATGCCGGTGGTCCGGAACCGGGCGCGGTAGTCGCTCGGTGTCACGCCGAGGCCGCGCGCGAAGGCGCGTCGCAGCGTCTCGACGGATCCGAAGCCCGCTCGCCGGGCCACGACGTCCAGGGGCTCGGTCGTGCGTTCCAGCAGCTGCTGGGCCGATTCGAGCCGCACCTGCTCGACGAACCGCGCGGGCGTGCGGCCGAGCTCTTCGCGGAACAGGCGGGTCAGGTGCCGCGCGCTGACCCCGGCGCGGGCGGCCAGGTCGCCGAGGGTGTGCGGCGCCGCCGGATCGGCCGCGACGGCGTCGAGCACGGCCCGCAGCACCTCGGTGCGGGGGCGGCCCGTCTCCAGCCGGACGCTGAACTGCGACTGCCCGCCGGGCCGCTGCAGGAAGACGACGAGGTGCTTGGCCACCAGCCGGGCCACCTCGGCCCCGAGGTCCTCCTCGACCAGCGCGAGGGCCAGGTCGATGCCGGACGTGACGCCCGCCGAGGTGATCACCGGGCCGTCCTTGACGAAGATCGCGTCCCCGTCGACCCGCACGCGCGGGAAGCGGCGGGCGAGCTGGTCGGTCAGGTCCCAGTGGGTGGTGGCGCGCCTGCCGTCGAGGACGCCCGCCGCGGCCAGCGCGAACGCGCCCGCGCACACCGACGCCGTGCGGTCCGCGCCGCCGGCCAGGCGCCGGATCTGCGCGACGAGCTCGGTGTCGGCGATCGTGCGGACCCACTCGGGGCCGCCGGGCACCAGCACGGTCGCGCCGCGCGGATCGGCCGCCGCGAGGTCGAGGTCGGCGCCCAGGCGCGTCCCGGTGTTGGCGCGGACGTCGGCGCCGCCGGGCGACGCCGTCTTCAGCTCGTACCGGCCGCCGTGCTCGTTGGCTTCGGCGAAGACCTCGAGCGGCCCGGAGACGTCCAGGAGCCGGACGCCGTCGTAGAGGACGACGAGGACGAGACGGCCGCGCACGTCAGCCCTGGCCGGACCAGCCGCTCAGCCGCGTGAGCAGGCGCTCCAGCACCTCCGGGTCCGCGGCCACGGGATCGCCGGAAACCGGCTCGTCGACCAGGGTCCGGCGGTCCTGCCGGCGCGGCAGGCGCACCTGCTTGGCGTTCATCCCGCCGGGCAGCTCGAGCTCGCACCAGGTGGTGCGGGCCCCGCCGGCACCGGGCGTGACGCCCACGCGCTCGCCGGGCCCGGCGACCTTCGGCTCGGGCAGGCCGGGCACGTCGTCGTCGACCTCGACCACCAGCACGTCGGCGCGCAGCCGCAGCCGCAGCGTCACGAAGGCGGGTGATCGCGGGTCACCGGCGTCGATGACGGTCTCGACCAGCCGTCTCGCGGTGGCGGTCACCTGCTCCAGCATCGGCAGCAGGGACCAGTCGGTGAGAATCAGGCGGACGAACAGCTCCGTGACCGGCAACGCGCTCGGTTGCGCGACCAGCCGGATATCGTCCATCTGCGAGGTGTGCGCGCTCAAACCTGACCTTCCTCGCCCAGGTGCGGACCGTCCGGGTTTCCGCATCTTTCCACCCGGCCTCCGGCGGCACGGTACCGGCTGTGTCCGCGCTGCTACCGGCGGGGCCCGGGGCGAAGTCGGCGAAGGCGAAGTTCTGCGCGCCGAACGGTTCCCCGAGGCGGCCTTCGGTCACTCCGACGTACCGGAGGCCGCCTCGGAAAGCGCTTCAGACCCGCGCGGGGGCCCACAGGTCGTCGATGGTCTTCTCGGCCGTCGCCAGGCTCGCGTCCGCCAGCGGGATGAGCTCCGCCATCGCCGGGTTCACGTGCGCGAGCGTCAGCTCCGCCGTGACGAACCGCGGCTCCAGGCCCGTCAGCGAGACGCCGTGCGGGAGCCACTGTTCGGCGTGGTCCCAGCCCTGGCGGGGCGCTCCTTCGCCGTACCCGCCGCCGCGCGAGGCCAGCACGATGAACTCACGGCCGCCGAGCAGGCCGGTCATCGTCTCGTGGTCGACCGACAGCCCGGGGGCGATGAGGTGGTCCACCCACGCCTTGACGCTGCTCGGCGCGCCGTAGTTGTAGACCGGCAGGCCCAGCAGCACCGTGTCGGCCGCCTTGATCTCACCGACGAGTTCCTGCGTCAGCGCCCACGACGCGGCCTGGGCCGGCGTGTGCTGCTCGGGCGGGATCGCGCGAGCCGTCCCGGTCTCGGAGTCGAAGTGCGGGAGCGGGTGCGCGCCCAGGTCGCGGTAGGTGACGGTGCCGTCCGGGTGCGCGGCGCGCCACGCCGCCGCGGCCCGCGCAGTGAGCCGGCGGCTCACCGAGCGCTCGCCCTGGATGCTCGAGTCGATGTGAAGGAGATGCGCCATGTCGTTAGCCATCCATAGATCGTTGATGTAAGACAAACCATTAATAGCACATCGACTGTTGAACCGCCCATATACTGGGCGCATGACCTCGCTGCCGGTCGTCAACCAGCCGCCTCACCGCTGCGGGGCCCTGCTCGGCCAGCTCACGCGGCGGCTCCAGCTGCGCAGCGAGTCGGTGCTGACCCCGCTGGGCCTGCGGCCGCGTCACCTCATCGCGCTCACGGTGCTGCGCGACCTGGGCGGTAGCTCGCAGCAGGATCTGGCGAAGATCCTCGAGATGGACGGCACGAACGTGGTCGGGCTGCTGAACGACCTCGAGGCCGAGAACCTGATCGAGCGCCGCCGCTCCCCCGTCGACCGGCGGCGCCACGTCGTCGAGCTCACCGACGTCGGCGTGAAGCTGCTGGTCCGGGCCGAGTTCGCGCTCGCCGCGGTGGAGGACGAGGTGTTCAGCGGCCTCAGCGACGAGCAGCGGGAGAGCCTCTACGAACTGCTCCGCCAGGCGACGAACAAGACGGAGACCGAAGCCTGCCGGGAAGCCCTGCCGCCGACCTGCTGAGAGCGTCAGCCGCCGGCGATGTCGCGCGCCAGCTGCCGCGCTTCGGGCAGCGTGAACTTCCCGGTGATCTGCGTTTCCCCGCCGGTGATGGCCGACTGCACGGCCGGCGCGGTCAGCACCCGGCTCTTCAGCACCATCGCCACCTGCTTGCCGATGTTCTGCCCGGTCCACTCCGCCCAGGCCTTCGTCCCGGCGGTCGTGAAACTCAGGGTGATGACCGCGCTCCCGGTCTGCGGATCGACGGTGGCGTCCACCCGGCTCACGTCGGCGCCGCTGAGGAAGCCGGGCGCGAGGATGTACTTCGTGCCTTCGGCGCGGTCGCAGCTGACCAGCGGCAACGCCGGGTCGTCGCGGCCGTCGAGGGGGTCCGGCTTCCCCTGGGCGCAGTCGAACGCCTGCGCGGCGGCCTGCTGCGTCGCCGGGTCGGTGCTCTGCCGCTCGGTCACGGAGCCGGCCGCCGGCCCCGGCGGCAGTTCGGCCAGGACCGGCCGGAAGCGCAGCTGGGTGCCGTCCTTGACGATGAAGCCGGTGGGCGCGGCCTGACCCGCGACCTCGGCCTGGCACCCGGTGACGAGCACGGCGACGGCCGCGAGGAGGAGAATCCGCACGGCGCCATTCTGGCGTGCGGACCTACCCGGCCGCCAGGATCGCTTCGAGCCCGGAGGCCTGGGTCCGCCAGTCCGTCACGTTGGGTGTGGTGCCGGTCCAGCGCTGGCCGATCCGGTTCAGCGAGTCCCGGTCGCCCGACCACAGCGCGTCCGCCTGCCGCTGCGCGAACGCGCGGTAGGTCGCCGAGCCCGTCGCCGTGGCCAGGTCGCCGAAGTAGCGCAGGAAGATGCCCTTGAACTGCTTCTGGTTGTCGTCGCAGGACGCCGTGCCGAGGTCGCAGGACTCGACCAGCACCCCGCCCGAGGTGAGCCGCGCCATCGCCGCGTCCGCCAGCCGCTTCGCCGCGTCCACATAGGACTGGACGCCGGTCGCGCGCCCCAGCTCCAGCAGCCCGCCGATGCCGAGGCCCTGGTTGTACGTCCAGACCGTCTGGCCGTTGTTGGCGCAGGACGCCGTCAAGCCGTCGTTCACCAGGCCCGAGGAGTTGATCAGGCCACTGTTCAGGAACCAGTCTCCCGCGGTCCGGGCGCGCTGGCCCCACACCGTGTCACCGGCGAGCCGGTTGTGCAGCGACGCGGTCAGCCGCAGGTACAGCCCGGCCGTGACGGCGTTCTTGTACGTCCGCTCGCGGTTCCACCACACTCCGCCGCCGCAGCTGCCGGTGTCCCAGAACCCGTGGACGTAGTTCGCGATCGTCGTCGCTTCGGTGAGGTAACGCGGGTCGTGGGTGCGGTCGTAAAGGGCGACCCAGGCCAGCCCCCACCACGCGCTGTCGTCGATCGCGCGGCTGACGAAGTGGCCCTCGATCGCGTCGGAACTCCTTGCCCCGGCCGGGAAAGCGGCGCGGTTGACGTCGAAGGTGCGGGCCAGCGCGGCGTCGAACCCGCCCGCGTCGGCCACCGCCGTCACCGCGACCGCGGAGTTCCACCAGCTCGACGGCCACCAGGCGGTGGAGGGGTCGTAGGACCACATCAGCGCGTCGAGCGCACCGGCGGCGCGGGTCGTCGCCGGGCGTGCCCAGGCCGTGCAGCTCCCTTGCGGGTGCGTGGCTTCGCGGCCGCAGGCGCGCACCGCGCCACCGTAGAGCCGGCCGCGGGGATCGCGCGTCGCGAACGCCGTGGTGCGGGTGCCGGTGGCGCCCGCGGCGACGCTCGTCCGGCCCAGAGACGAGCCGTCCGGCCAGCTCGCGCCGGCGTCCCAGGAGCGGTCGAGCCAGATTTCGTCGCCGGCACCGCCGGCTTCGATCCCGGCCCAGGCCATGCCTTTGCCGTCGAAGTGGAGCCGGATCGTGCGGCCGGAGAGCGTAGCCGGCGCGACCGGCTGGCTGTCCCCGGATCCCGGGGCGGTGCGGTCGCAGGCGGCGTCGCAGACCTCCGGGTAGATCCACGCGGTGCACGCGACACCCTGCGCGTCCCCGCACGCCCGGACCAGGCCGCGGCGGTGGTGCTGCGGATCGGTGAGGTTGTACATGAGCGTGCGGGTGCCGGTCCACGTACCGGGGACGCTCGCCTTGCCCAGCAGGCCTTCCCAGGTGGCGCCCGCATCCCAGGAACGATCGAGCCAGACGGCGTCACCGGCGACGCCGTTGTCGATGCTCGCCCACGCCATGCCGTCGGGGTCGGAAGCGTGCAGCCGCACGACGCGGCCGTTGATCACCTTGTCGGGCAAGGGAAAGCTCTCCCGCGCGGCCCGCGACGGGTCGAGCGTGTCGCACGACGTGCCGCACACCGCCGTGGCCGCTTCGGCGGGCCGGAGGGACATCGGAGTGAAGGAACCGAGGACGAGCAGCAGCACGAGCAATGTCCGCATCGACATCCCTCTCCACGCACCGGGGTTCGCTCCAGGATAGGAACTTTCCCCGCGGTTATGAAGGATTCCGCCCGGTTCTGGCTCGTTCCGGACAAAGGTTCTCCACCGGATAAATGAGTGGTGCCGCCCGGCCGGACGGAGTTGGCTGGCGCCGTGGCTGACATCTGGGGAAACTGCGAGGACCGGTTCGGCAAGGTGCGCGACGTTCTGGCGGAGTCGCTGGACACCGACGACGTGGGCGCCTCGGTCGCCGTGTTCGTGGACGGCGAGCCGGTGGTCGACCTCTGGGGCGGATATGTCGACACCGCGCGCACCGTCGCGTGGGACCACGACACCATCACCACCGTCTGGTCCACCACCAAGACGATGACCGCGCTGTGCGCGCTGGTCCTGGCCGACCGCGGCGACCTCGACCTGGACGCGCCGGTCGCGCGGTACTGGCCCGAGTTCGCGGCCGCGGGCAAGGAAACCACGCGCGTGCGGCACCTGCTCGGGCACACCGCGGGCCTGCCGGACTTCGACGGCCCGATCGCGGTCGAAGACCTCTTCGACTGGCCGGCCGTGACAGCGCGGCTGGCCGCGCAGGCGCCGGCGTGGGAGCCCGGTACCGCGGGCGGCTACCACTCCGTCACCTTCGGGTTCCTGGTCGGCGAAGTCGTCCGCCGCATCACCGGGCGCAGCCTCGGCACGTTCTTCGCCGAAGAGATCGCCGGCCCGCTGAGCGCGGACTTCCACATCGGCTTGGCCGCGGAGCACGACCACCGGGTGGGCCCGCTGATCCCCGACCCTCAGGGCGACAAGCCGCCGGGGTTCCTGGTCGGCGTCTCGGATTCGTACTCCGAAGCTTGGCGGCGCGCGGAACTGCCCGCCATCAACGGGTACGGCAACGCCCGCTCGGTCGCGGCGGTGCAGTCGGTCCTGGCGTGTTCGGGAGTCTCGGGCGGCGTACGGCTGCTGTCGCCGGCGGGCGCCGAGCGGGTCTTCGAGGAGCAGTTCCACGGCGAGGACCGCGTCCTCGGCACGCAAATGCGGTACGGCCTGGGTTTCCGGCTGGAAGGCCGCACGTGTTCGTGGGGCGGGTGGGGCGGCTCGGTGGTCCTCGTCGACGCGGACCAGCACCTGGCCGTGTCGTACGTGATGAACCAGACCCTCTGGGACGGCGGGTACGACCGCGGCCTGGGCGTCGTGATGGCCGCCTACGAGGCGATCGCGGCCTAGCCGCCGAGCTCCGGCGGGAACAGGCGCGGCAGGAAGGCGAGCATCAGCGCCGACCAGACGACGTGCGTCAGCAGCGGCGCCTGCACCCCGCCGGACCGGCCGCGCTGCACGGCGAAGAGCGTGCCCATCACCGTCGAGGCCAGTACCAGCGCGGGGTTTCGCGTCGCCGTCGTCGAAAGGACGTACAGCGCCGTCGATCGCCGGGCGCCGAAAGCGTCGTAAAGCGCGCCGCGGAAGAAGAACTCCTCCGCCACGCCCGTCACGAGCGTGGTCGCCGCCACCGAAGGCGCCGAACCGTGGTGGGCGTGGCCGAGCACGCCCGCGATCGCCCGCCGCAGCGGCGGGATGCGGCGGGCCACCAGCGCGCAGCCGTAGAACACGCCGAACGCGCCTGCCCCTGCCACAACCGGCTGCACGACGTCCCGGCGGCCGCGGGGCACCGGTCCGGCGCCGGCGAACCAGGTCGCCGCGACCGAGGCCGTGAGGACGTGGAACCGGCGGGAACCCGGCCGGCTGGCCAGGGACGCGCCGAGCAAACCGGACCCGGCGGCCGTCACCCCGGCGAGGAGCGCCTTCTTCACGCGGGCCGCCGGCTCTTCGCCCGCTCGCCCAGGGCCTGCAGCACGGCTTCGTCGTAGCCCATCGGCTCGAACTCGACGATCCGGCGGATCGCGTCGTCGCGGACGACGACCTCGTTCGTCATCGAGTCGATCAGCGCCCGCCCGGTCGTCACGTCGATGTCCGTGACCAGCGAAAGCCAGTACGAGGACAGCTTCGGCGACAGCAACGGCACGGGCAGGATCAGCAGCGGCCTGCCCTCGATCGCGGCGACCCGCTGCAGCATGTCGCGGTAGGCCAGCACCTCGGGTCCGCCGATGTCGAACGCGCGGCCCGCGGCCTCCGGGTGGTCGAGCACGCCGACCAGGTAGCGGACGACGTCGGCGATCGCGATCGGCTGGGTGCGCGTGCCGACCCAGCGCGGGGTCACCATCGCCGGCAGGTGCTCCACCAGCTGGCGGGTCAGCTCCCACGACGTCCCGCCGTGCCCGACGACGATCCCGGCGCGCAGCACGGTCACCGGCACCCCGGTCTCCCCCAGCAGCCGCTCGACCTCGCGCCGGCTGGCCAGGTGCTCCGAAAGCGTGTCGTCGTCGTCCCCCAGACCGCCGAGGTAGACGATCCGGCCGACACCCGCGTCGGACGCCGCCCGGGCGAACGCGCGAGCCGCGTCGGCGTCACGGCGCTTGAAGTCCGCGCTGTCGAGTGAATGGACGAGGTAGTAGGCGGCTTCGACGCCCTTGAGCACGTCCCGCAGCGAACCGACGTCGGCGACGTCGCCGCGGACGGGCGTCCCGGCGCCGTCGTACTTCGCCGGGTGGCGCGTCATCGCGAGGACGTCGTGCCCCGCTTCTTCCAGCACCGGGCACAACCGGCTGCCGACGAACCCCGACGCCCCGGCCACCAGCACACGCATACCGGGGACGTTAGCCGGGACGGCCCCGGCCCGCAGATCACCCGCGGCGGGCCCGCCCGGCGAAGCAGACCGCGGCGACGACGCCCGCGCAGCCGACGAGCTGCAGCACGCTCGGCGTCTCCCCGAGCAGGCCGATGCCCAGCAGCACCGCGCCGACCGGCTGCAGCAGCATCAGCATCGCGCCGGTGGTGGCCGACATCCGGGGCAGCGCGGCGGAGATGAGGATCCAGCCGATCAGCTGACCCACCACGGCGAGCGCGACCAGCCAGCCGAGCGTCGCCAGGCCGGGGCTCAGGTCGAGCGTGCCGGTCGGGAACCCGAGCACGACGGCGACGACGCCGGCGGAGATCGTCGCCAGCACCAGGGACTGCGCCTGCGCGCCCGCGCCGCCGCTGAGCCGGATCAGGAAGAGGTACACCGCATATCCCGCGCCGGCCAGCAACGCGAACACGGCACCGGTGACCGGGTCGGGGCCGAACGAGGCGGTGCCGGCGAACCCGCCGGCCAGCACGACGCCGCCGAGCAGCACGGGCACGGCGATGAGGAACCGCTTCGCCGGCCGTTCCCGCAGGAACGCGAACGCCAGCAGCGGCACGATGACCACCTGGACGGCGAGCAGCACGGTCGCGATGCCGGCGCCGATCCGCGGGATCGCCTCGCCCCACAGCACGAAGTCCAGCCCGAGCCCGGTTCCGGCCAGCAGCGGGAAGAGCACGCGCGGCGCCGGCCCGGACTTCCGCCGTTCCCGCGCGGCGAGCGCGAGCAGCAGCGGCAGGGCGAGCAGGCAGCGCCAGAACGCGCTCGTGCTGCCGCTGGCGTGCGAGACCTTGATGAAGACCGACGACAGCGAGATGCAGAAGCTCCCCAGCGCGGCGAGCAGGCGCGGGTCGACGCGCTCGGTGAACGGCGTGGTGGTCGCGGGTCGGGGTGCGGTCGTGGTCACCCCTCCAGCCTGCGGGCCATGATTGTCAAGGACAAGCGATTGTTTCTGCGCGGAATTCGGTAGCATCTCTACCGTGTTCGGAATCGAGCGGATGCGCGCGCTGCACGCGGTCGCGACCCAGGGCTCGGTCGCCGCGGCGGCCGCGTCCCTGCACGTGACGCCGTCGGGGATGTCGCAGCAGCTGGCGAAGCTGGAACGGGAAGCCGGGCAGCGGCTGCTGGAGCCGCGCGGCCGCGGCGTCCGGCTGACGAAGGCGGGCCAGGTGCTGGCCGGGCACGCCGAGCGGATCCTCGCGCAGGTCGCCGAGGCGAAAGCGGACCTGGAGCTGCTGCGCGAGGACGTCATCGGGCCGCTGCGGATCGGCGCGATCCCGACGACGGTGCACGCGCTGCTGCCGCCCGCGCTGGCCACCCTCGCCGCACAGCACCCCCGGCTGGCCGTGACGCTGCACGAAGGCGAGGCGGAGCAGACGATGCCCCGCGTGCTGGCCGGCGACCTCGACGTCGCGGTGCTCGAGAGCTGGGAGGACCGGCCGACGGTGCTCCCACCGGCGACGACGCGGATCGCGTTGTTCTCCGACGTCGCGGACCTCGCACTGCCCGCCGGGCACCGCCTCGCGCACCGCAAGGCGGTCGATCTGTCCGAAGTGGACGACCTGCCGTGGATCGGCTGGACCCTGGGGTCCGGCTGCTACGAATGGCTGGTGCAGGTACTGCGCAAGCAACGGCTGGAGCCCCGGATCAGCTGCACGGTCGGCAGTTACCCGACCCAGCTGGCCCTGGTGGCGGGCAACGCCGGCGCGGCGCTGGTCCCGCGCCTGGCCCGCGAGCTCCAGCCCGAGGGCGTCCGCATCCTGGCCACGCGCCCGGCGCTGACCCGGACCATCTACGCGATCTGCCGGGCGGGCGAAGAGGATCACGGCGCGGTGCGCGCGTGCCTGGACGTGCTCCGGGACGCCTCCGCGCGGTTCCAGCGCGGGGGACGGACCACCGGCTGAGCCGGCTACTGGGGACGGCTCAGCCGCTCGACCATCTCGGTCACCAGCTCGCCCGGCCGCCGGTGGTGCACCAGGAAGACGTCGCGCACCGGCCGGGCGTCGGCGGCGTCGCGGACCTCGATCCGCGCCGGCCCCATCCGGGCCAGCACGCTCTCCGGCACGAACGCGACCCCCAGCCCGGCCTCGACCAGCGCCAGGATCACCTGGTAGTCCCGGGTTTCGTAAGCCACGCCGAGCGTGACTCCGGCGGCGCCGGCGAGCTGCTCCAGGCAGACGCGGTTGGGCACGCCCGGGCTGCCGGAGATCCAGTCGTCGCCGGCCAGGGCGGCCAGCGTGAGCCGGCGGACGCGGGCTTTCGGGTGTCCCTCGGGCAGGATCAGCCGGAACCGCTCCGACCGCAAGAGCGTCCGGGTCAACCCGCGCGGGTCGGGCAGCGGCGCGCCGGGATAGCGGTGGGTGATCAGCAGGTCGAGGTCGCGCGAGCTGACCAGCCCGTACCCGTCGGGCGGTTCGAGGTCCAGCAGCCGCAGCGCGACGGCGGGGTGGTCGCGGCGGAAGCCGGCGAGCGCGGCGGGCACGAGCGTCATGCCGGCGCTGGCGAACGTCCCGACGGTGAGCTGCGCCGGTTCCTCGCCGAGCAGGGCGCGGACGGTCCGTTCGGCGGTGCGCAGCTCCCCCACGATGGTTTCCGCGTGCCCCAGCAGCGCCTCCCCGGCCGGCGTGAGCGTGACGCCACGGGGGTTGCGGTGCAGCAGGGGCGCGCCGATGTCGCGTTCGAGCTTGCCCAGCTGCTGCGAGACGGCGGACGGCGTGAAGGACAGCCGCTGAGCCGCCCCGGCGATCGAGCCGGCGTGCGCGACCTCGGCGAGCAGGGCCAGGCGGTGAGCGTCGAGCATGGCGGCCTCCAGCCGTAAGCGTCGCTAATGCCAGCATAGGAGACGGCGCTGGTGCTTACGGCGGTCCGCGCGCATGCTGGTGCGCATGATCAGCATTTCGGATGTCGAGCGGGCCGCCGCACGGATCGAAGGCCGGGTCCGCCGGACGCCGGTGTTCGAGGACGACGGCGTGTGGTTCAAGCTCGAGCACCTGCAGCACACCGGGTCGTTCAAGGCCCGCGGCGCCTTCAACCGGATCATCGCGGCGGGCGAGCTTTCGGCGGCCGGGGTGGTGGCCGCCTCAGGCGGCAACGCCGGGCTCGCCGTCGCCTACGCCGCCCGGGAGTTCGGGGTGGCCGCGCGGGTCTACGTCCCGGTGAACGCGCCGGCGGTGAAAGTGGCGAAGCTGCGGCAGCTGGACGCGGCGGTCGAGCTGGTCGGCGAGAAGTACGCGGACGCCTACGACGCGGCGGTGAAGGACGCGGCGGACCGCGGCGCGCTCTTCTGCCACGCTTACGACCAGCCGGAGATCTGCGCCGGCCAGGGAACGGTGGGCCTCGAACTGCTGGCGGACGTCGACGGGCTGGACACGATCCTGGTCGCGGTGGGCGGCGGCGGGCTGCTGGCCGGCATCGCGGCCGCCGTCGAAGGCCGGGCGCGCGTGGTCGGCGTCGAGCCGCGCACGGCCCCGACGCTGCAGGCCGCGCTGGCCGCCGGTGAACCGGTGCCGGTGGAGGTGTCCGGCGTGGCCGCGGACTCCCTGGGCGCTTCGCGGCTCGGCGACATCGCGTTCGCGGTGGCCACGCGCACCGGCGTGGGGTCGGTCCTGGTGGACGACGCGGCGATCGTCTCGGCTCGGCTGGCCTTGTGGGACCGCTACCGCCTGGCTGTCGAGCCCGGCGGAGCGACGGCGTACGCGGCGCTGCTGGCCGGCGCCTACCGCCCGGCGCCGGGGGAACGCGTCGCGGTCCTGCTCTGCGGCGCGAACACCGACCCGGCGACGCTCACTTCCCCGACAGCCGTTCCACCAGCGGTGCGAACTCCTCGATGAAGGCGCTGTTGACGCTGACGTAGGAGACTCCGAGCTCCTCGCGCCGCCGTTCGAGCTCGGCGGCCATGTCGTCGACGCTGCCGCGGATCATGGTGAGCGAGTCGTGCTCGATGAGCGTCTCGGCATCGACGCCGATGAACCCCCGGATCCACGGCGGCACCTGCTCACCGACGACGAAGATGTTCAGCGCGAGCTCGATGTCCCGCTCGCCGGCCGCGGTCCGGATCTCTTCGACGTAGCCGGCCATCTCCTCGCGGGTGGTGAGGACGCCACCGGCCAGCGTGACGATGTCGGCTTTCGCGGCGGCGAGCCGCCGCGCTTTCGGCCCACCGGCGGCGACCATGACGGGGGTGTGCGCGTCGCCGTCGAGCCGGCGGACGTGGTCGATGGTTTCGGAGATGGAGTCGAGCCGCTCCTGGCCCGAGCCGTAGGGCAGGCCGAGCTCTTCGGCTTGCTGCCGCATGGTCGGCAGCCCGGTCCCGAGCCCGAGTTCGAACCGGTTGCCGGTGACCACGGAGAGACTGTGCGACTCCCAGGCGGCGGCCCGGGCGGTCCGCAGCGGGCTGGCGAGGACGAAGGAGCCGACTTTGAGCTCACTGGTGACGGCAGCGGCGGCCGCGAGGGCGGCGGTGGGGGTGGGCAGGTTGAGGTTGTCGGGGCAGAGCAGGGTGGAGTAACCGAGCTCTTCGGCGCGCCGCGCGGTCTGCAGCCATTTCGCGCCGCCTTCCGTCGCACCGGCGACCACGCCGAACCGGAACGCCTTCTTGGCCATCGAGCACCCCCAGGTTTGGTTGGTACTTCGATCAAACCACCGCTGGGGCCGGCGGTGCCACCCGCGGGCTCGGGGGTCGATCGGCAGGCGCGGCCACTCCGCTGGCGTTGCGGTTGGGCGGTGGGTCGTGATGCCATGAATGAGTCATTCATGGCGTCGGGCGAGGTGAATGAGTCATTCACCGCATCGGCGGGGACACCGTCGCGTGGGGAATCGGCGCTCCGGCACCGAGCGGCAAGCAAGGAAGCGAAGCGCCGATTTCCCACACTCCGGCGAAGCCGTATCAGCAAGAATCAGCCCCGCTGATACTCCTCCCAGGTAACCTTCGCCACCGAAGGACCATCATCAGCCCCTCGCCCGGCAAGCCCGTTCATCCCGAGGTAGTAGTCCCCGGTCTGGTGCTGAGCCCCCGAAGAGAGATCCGGGTCGGAGATGGCCATGGCGTGGATGTGATATGCGAACCCCTGCGCAGGAGTCCGCAACCAAGCGGCGAACCCGACCTTCCGCAAAGCCTTCAGCAGATTCGTCCGGGAAGCCGACGACAGATTCGACACGGAGATGTCCATCGCCCCACCACCGTCATGGGTGCCGGCGGAAGCATCGACACCACCCGGGTTGTAAGAACCCTGGGTCAAACTGACCGAAGACCCGAAAATCCCTTCGGCAGCAACCAGCATCGCCTTCGTACGGGCGTTCAGAGTGACCCCGTGGTAAGTGACATGACTACCGGCCGAAATCGGCGAAGT
Source organism: Amycolatopsis sp. NPDC051106 (assembly GCF_040682775.1). NCBI lineage: Bacteria > Bacillati > Actinomycetota > Actinomycetes > Pseudonocardiales > Pseudonocardiaceae > Amycolatopsis > Amycolatopsis sp. NPDC051106. The sequence goes on from NZ_JBFBBQ010000013.1 coordinate 111,524, forward strand.
CACCGTGTACCGGCCCTCGCCCAGCTTCTCCAGTGAGGTCTTGCCCGGCAGGCCGGACGCGTCGATCCCGGTGTACCCCAGCGACTTCTGGTACTGCGAGTACGCCGCGATCGTCGTGGTGCCGAAGTACCCGTCGACGTACGTCGCGGCCAGCAGGCCCTTGGCCTGCAGCGCCTGTTCGACGAGCAGCACGCTGTCGTGCGCGCCCGGCGTCTGGGTGTCGTCGGCCCGGCGGGGGTCGATCTGGGCCGCCTTCAGCACGGCCTCCATGTTCGCCGTGGGCAGCGCCGTCGTGGCCGCGGGCTCGGCCTGCGCCGGTGCGGCCACGGCGAACGCCGCTGCGGTCAGTGCCGTCAGCACGGCGGCCTTCGTGAACATCCCTGTCCTCCACTGATCGGAATCCGTACGCGATCAGCTTTGCCCGGCCCGATACAAGGACCGTACAAACTCACCTTCCGCAGCAGCCCGCAAACACCGATGACATGTAATCCCGGTCACAGCCGATCTGGTTACCACTGGTCCAGCCGTGTTTCTTACCGTCACGGAGAGTTGTCAGATGGGGCCCCTGGACGTTGCCGTGTCTATTTCGTAACCTGTTCGAGATCTCGCGGCCCCCGGTCGTCGATGAGACGGCGACGCGAGATCGCCGCCGATACCCCTCGCCGGGTACCGGACCCCACCGCTTGCTCTTCCTGTTGCGGTCGAGCACGCGCCGGACACGGGCGAGGCCCCCGACTCGCCCCGGTACCCGACGGCGGCCGATCAGCAAAGGAGACCCGCGCGAGAATGCGTTCGCATCCCGTCAAGCGCGTGGTGTCAGGTGCGCTCGCCGCTGCCTCGGTGATCACTGTCGTCACCATGGCCCAGGCGCCGGCCACCGCCGCCCCCATCCCCGTCCTCCAGGCTCCCCCCACCGGGTCCGACGCCCTGGCCAAGTACCGCGACCTCTCGGCCCAGGCCGAGAAGCTCAACGAAGACCTGCTCAAGGCCCAGGACGACCTGACCGCCAAGCAGGGCCAGCTCGACAAGGCCACCGCCGACGTCACCGCCGCCAAGGACGCCGGTGCCCAGGCCATCGAGGCGAAGCAGAAGTACCAGGGCCAGGTCGACAAGTTCGCCGGCGCGTCGTTCACCAGCGGCGTCCAGCTGAACAAGCTGTCGGCGCTGCTGGCCGGCACGTCGACGCAGGACTTCCTGGACCGCTCGGCGGCCCTCGAGGTCATCGCGACCGACAAGAACGCCGCGATGGACAACCTCAGCGGCGCGGCCGAGAAGGCCACCGCGGCCGAGAAGGCGGCGACGGACGCGGCGAAGCGGGCGACGGACGCCCGTGACGCGGCGGCGAAGCTGGCCTCGGACATCGAGGGCAAGAAGAAGAACCTCCAGGCCCAGATCGACCAGATCGAGGCCCAGAGCAAGACCCTCAGCACCGCCGACAAGACCGCCCAGAAGGACACCGGCGGCAAGGCACCGGTCGTCAAGGCGGGCTCCTCGGCCGCGCAAAAGGCGGTCGACGCGGCGCTGAGCAAGCTCGGCAGCGCCTACGTCTACGGTGCCACCGGGCCGAGCACGTTCGACTGCTCGGGCCTGATGCAGTGGGCCTACAAGCAGGCCGGGATCTCGCTGCCCCGCACGTCGTCGGCGCAGGCGGGCTTCGGCACGTCGGTGCCGCGCGACCAGCTGCAGCCCGGCGACCTCGTCGCGTACTACTCCCCCGTGTCCCACATCGGGATGTACATCGGCGACGGCAAGATGGTGCACGCGCCGACGAGCGGCGACGTCGTCAAGATCTCACCGCTGCTGAGCCAGTACGCGGGAGCGACGCGGCCGACGGCCTGACCGTCCGTTCACGAGTGCCCCGTCCGGGAGGTGTGGAACCTTCCGGACGGGGCACTCTGCGTCCATGCCCGAGAACCACGAAGTCGACCGGCCGACCTGGGACGCGGTCGGCAAGGTCACCGAAGCCTTCGAGACGGTCGAACGCGCGCGGGGCCACCTCTACGCCTTCCACCAGATGACCGGCAGCGCGGACCTCCTGTTCGAAGACGCCTCGAAGATGCTGCGGGACGCCGGCCACGCCGAGTGGGCGGACCGGATCGACGAGGAGCTGATCGGGCTCAACGTGCTCCCGGACCGCTGGACGTTCCAGGTCGTCGAGGAGTACGACGACGGCTACTACCGGACCACCCGGGAATTCACGCGCGCAGTGCGGGAGGGCCTCACCGGCGGCCGCCGTCACGTGCAGGAGCAGCAGATGAAGGACGACCGGCGGACCCGCGGGCGCCCGGGCCACGAGGCGGGGCCGCCGAGCACCCCGCCCGCCGGCTCGTGACCGGCGATTGTCGGACCCCTGCGCTAGGGTCGAACCCGGACGAACAGATGTTCGATTGGAGGCTGTGGTGACTGATCAGGTGGAACCCAATCCGGAGAAGGACCCGAGCGACTGGACCACCGGCGACGAGCCGATGACCGGGCCGCAGAAGTCCTATCTGCAGACGCTGGCCCAGGAGGCCGGTGAAGAGGTGCCGGACGGCTTGACGAAGGCCCAGGCGTCGGAGCGGATCGACGAGCTCCAGCGCGCGACCGGGCGGGGGAACTGAGGGCGCGGTGGGGTGAGCGTGGCCGGGCCCGGTTGTGCTCGGCGACACGCCTTGCCGGCGGTTCGCGCGGGTAGCCCGTACCCAGATGCCCAATTTCCCGAAGGAGGACATCCGTGTACCTGACCGTGCTGCTCGTGGCCGTCGCCGGGCTTCTCGTTCTCGGCGCGACCGCCCTTCACGAACTCCGCAAGCCCTATCCCCTGACGGCGAAGCGCACTCTCGTCGCGGCTTGGGTCGCCGCCGCCGGAGGGACCGGGTGGTGGGCCGCCGCTCCGGGGGCCGCGCCGCTGGTCGTCATCGTGGCCGGGCTGGGTTTCCTCGGCGCCACCCTGAATCGCGGGCCGGAACGGGCTTCCTACCCGCGCGCCACTCCGCACCAGCCGCCTCGATGACGGGACACGACGGGAGATGACGGGATCGATCATGTCCGAACCGAACGAGCAACCCGAGATCGCGCGGCCCGGCACTCCGGACCCCGGCCGGGCGGAAGACAATCTTCACGAGCCAGGAGAAGGCGATCCACCCGGCAGCGCCGACGAAGCGCACGGCGTCGGGCAGAAGGTGATCGGCGAACTCCGGGAGCGGCGCGAAAGCTGAGTCAGGCCGCGGCGGGCAGCGCGGCGCCCGTCACGCGGAACAGGAACTCGGCGTTGGAGCCGGTCTTGCGGAGCTGGTCGAGCAGCTGCTCGGTCGCGTGCGGCCCCGGCAGCGCGCGGCGGACCTCGCGCATCGCGGCCAGTTCGCCCGGCGTGACCAGGAGTTCTTCGCGCCGGGTACCGGACGCGGCGAGGTCGACCGCCGGGAAGACGCGGCGCTCGGCCATCCTGCGGTCGAGTTTCAGCTCGGCGTTGCCGGTGCTCTTCAGCTCCTCGAAGAACACCGTGTCGGCCAGCGAACCGGTTTCCACCAGCGCCGACGCGACGATCGTGAGCGAACCGCCGCCTTCGAGGTTGCGGGCCGCGCCGAGGATGCGCTTCATCGGCTGCAACGCGGCCGCGTCGACGCCGCCGGACAGCGTGCGGCCGGACGCGCGGGCCGAAAGGTTGTACGCGCGGCCGAGGCGGGTCAGCGAGTCGAGGAGCAGCACGACGTCTTCGCCGCGCTCCACCAGCCGTTTCGCGCGTTCGACGGCGAGTTCCGCCACCGCGACGTGTTCGGCGGGCGGACGGTCGAAAGTGGACGCGATCACCTCGCCGCGCATGGTGCGGCGCAGGTCGGTGACCTCCTCCGGACGCTCGTCGGCGAGCAGCACCATGAGCCGGCATTCCGGGTGGTTGACGGCGATGCCGTGGCCGATTTCACGCAGCACCGTGGTCTTCCCGGCCTTCGGCGGGGAAACGACCAGCGCGCGCTGGCCCTTGCCCAGTGGGGTGACGAGGTCGATGACGCGCGGCAGCAGGCGCGTCGGGGTGGTTTCGAGCAGCAGCCGCCGATCCGGGTGCAGCGGGACCAGGTCGGCGAAGTGCGGCCGCGGTTCCGCCGGGTCGGCACCGTTGACGCTGGCGATTTCTTCGCCCGCGCCGGTGATTTCGTCGCCGGGACGCAGCTTGTGCTTGCGGACGACCGAAAGCGGGAGGGCGATGTCGTCCGGCACCGGCCGGTAGCCGGTGCGGACGAACGGGGTTTTTCCGGACAGGTCAAGGATTCCGTGAAAAGACATGAGTGTTCTCCTGATGAGGGATCGGCCCGCGCGAACGGCGGGACCGGAGCTGAGGAAGAAGGCCGAGCGGCCTGGATCCGGGGAGCTTCCTCCGGGCGGCCGAGGGGCCGACATCCGCGAGGAGCACCTTTACGTTAGCGCGACGTCACGCAAAGCACAACGGGTAAGACCCCGTGGCGGTGGGTAGGTCTTCAGAGAAGCCCGAAGTACGGGGGAACCACGGCTGACGATGGGAGCGGATCGTGCAGCGACACACTCCGGAAGCCGGCGTCGACACAGGCGAGAGCACCGACGCCGACCAAACCGGGACCACGGCGAGGGCGCGCACCCGCGCCGGCGCCGTGGTCACCTCGACGTTCGAAGAGCTGGCGCCCGCGCTGCCGAACGAGATGGCGGATCTGCGGCGCCAGCTGACCCGCTGGCTGGGCGAGTTCCCGCTCGACCCGGAGAGCACGCACGACATCACGCTGGCCACGTACGAGGCACTGGCGAACGTGGCCGCCCACGCCTACCCCGACGGCCACGGCTGGGCCCGCCTCCAGGCGTCGCGCACCGGCGACGCCGTGACGGTCACGGTGACCGACACGGGGTGCGGGATTCCGGCGACCCGCCCGCGCCAGGCCGGCCTGCGCACCTCGGGTGGCCGGGGCCTGGTGCTGATCGACAAGGTGACGGACCAGTCCGACATCGACACGGGTGACGCCGGGACGACGGTCCGCATGACGTGGCGGCCGGCGGCTTTGCGGGACGAGAACCCGGCCTGATCGAGGGGCACCACCAGCGCTGGTGCGGGTGGTGCTCGATTGCCAGGGATTGTGAGTCAACGCAGCGAGCTACTACTCACGCGGCATGCGTTGCACGGAGGCAGCTTGCGCCGGATACCTGCCTGAACCGCGGCGAATCAACCGGGTTTCCGCAGAACGGCGAAGGGCGGAACTCGACTGGCTACAACAGCCGGTTCCGCCCCGCCATTCCCCCGGTGTCCTACGTCACAACCCCTCAAGCGGCTCCGGCCAGCCGCACCAGCCGGTTCCGTGGGTACGAAACGAGCTCCCTCTCCTGATCCGTGGTGAAGATCTCGACGGAGTCCTCCAGCAACTCCGCCGAGGTCACCTGCAGCTGCCACGCGGGCAGGCCCGGCGCCGGCTCGTGCCAGAACCACTGGCCCTTGGTCAGCTGGTCCGCCGGGACCGTCGCGTCGTCGGTGTTCATGCCATGAGGCTAGCCGTCACCACCGACAGTTTTCGCACGGCCTCAACCGTGCGCCGCGTTGACGGTGAGGGTCAGCACCTCGGGGTCGCCCGCGAACACCGCGCCGCTGAAGTCGGGGCCCGGGCTCACGTCGTCGTACGGGAACGCGTAACCGCGGTTGTCCGGGAGTTTCGAATGGACGATGCGCGCGTAGTGGTTGGTCACGTCGCCCTGGTAGAACTTCGCCGGGTCCTCCGCCGTGGGCTGGTTCGGGTTGTCCAGCAACGTCGTCCGGTTCAACGCCGCCGCCAGGCGGGGAACGATCGCCTTGCGCGCGTCGCTCGCGCCCTGGGCCAACGCGAACGGGCCGCTGTCGCAGCTCCACACGTCCGCCGTCGCCGGCTTGGCGAACGACTCGGACCCGAACACCAGCTGGCCGCCCGAGACGCGGCCGGTGAACGTGCCCACGCCCGGGTTTTGCGAGTCGACGACCAGGTCCGTACCCGCGTACTTCTGCCAAACCTGGTCGATGTAGGCGTCGAGGTACCCGCCGAACTGCTGGGCGCGGTGGTGCGGCGACAGCACGCGCAGGTTCCCGCCACCGCCCGTCTGCACCAGGCCCGGCCACTCGCCACCCAGTCCCGACAGCTCGGAAGCGATCTCGTCGAGCGCGCCCGCGGGCAGCCCGTTGACCGTCGACGTACCGGATCCGGACGTGGTCAGCGAAAGTCCCATCGGGATGCCCACGAAGTCGACGTAGCTGATGTTCGCGAACAGCTGCGTGTCGTTGAACGTGAACTCGCTGAACGACCAGTTCTTGCCGTAGTTCGCGTCGCCGGAGTTGAGGAAGCTCGGGTGCACCAGGTTCGGCCCCGGGTCGAGGAAGAAGTCCAGCTTCGCGTCGGTGACGACGTAGATGCGCGCGCCACCCATCTTGGGGACCGCCACCTGCGCGCCGGAGCCGATCGGGATGGCGCAGTCTTCCGGCAGCGGTGTCGTCGGCGCCGACGGCGAGTCCGGGTAGTACGGCGTGCCGTCGGCGCGCAGCAGCACCAGGCGCCCGTCCGGCGTGGTGCCGGTGACGTAGGCGTACACGGTGCCGGAGCCCGAGTTGTTCACCAGCTTGAGGCCGAACGTGTCCGGCGTCGCGGCGTAGGCGGACCGCGCGAGGGGCAGCGCGGTGGCCGTGGCGAGGGTCGCCACCGTGAGGCCGAGGAACGAGCGACGGGAGATCATGGTGTCCTCCACGGTGAGGAGACAGATTGCGGAGTCCGGAAAGGACATCCGAGGACGGTTCGCAGTTCGTTGTGGACGCCAACAAACTATGACCCGGGTTTCGTTACCTGGCAACCCTTCGAAAGAAGGTCCAGACCACTGTCTGGCCTGGCCCGCGCGATGCCCCAGCACGGCGAATTCCAAACACGGCTCCCCCGGGACTGCCCCCGGGTACCGGGTGCGGGGTACTTCCGGGCACCTCCCTTGACGCGGCCGCGGACCGGCGGTGACAGTGGGAGGCCTCGCAGGTCGTGGACGACCCCAAATTCCCCTCAGGAAGCGAGACCCCATGCGCACCGTCAAACGGCTCACCGCCGTGCTGGCCACGTTGTCGTTCGCGCTGACCGCCGCCCCGGCGCACGCCGACGCCGAATGGACCACCGTGTTCCAGGACGACTTCGACGGCGCCGCCGGCACCGGCCTCAACACCCAGGACTGGCTCTACGACACGGGAACCGGCTACCCCGGTGGCGCCGCGAACTGGGGCACCGGCGAGATCGAGACGGCCACGAACTCGACGGACAACGTCTACCACGACGGTGCCGGTCACCTGGCGATCAAGCCGTTGCGCGACGCGGCCGGAAACTGGACCTCCGGCCGGATCGAAACCCAGCGCACCGACTTCGCCGCGCCTGCGGGCGGCCAGCTGGAGATCAGCGCGACGCTCAAGCAGCCCTCCCCCGCGAGCGGTCTCGGCTACTGGCCCGCGTTCTGGGCGATGGGCGCCGACGCCCGCCCGGTCGGCGCGACGAACTGGCCGAGCATCGGCGAGCTCGACATCATGGAAGACGTCAACGCGCTCAGCAAGCACTCCACGACTTTCCACTGTGGACAGTGGCAGGGCGAGTGCCACGACCCGGACGGCATCACCAGCGACCTCCAGGACTGCGCCGGCTGCCAGGACGGCTACCACACCTATTCCGTCGTCGTGGACCGCCGCGACGCCGCGGCCGAGGAACTGCGCTTCTTCCTCGACGGCACCCAGACCTTCGCGGTGCGGCAGAACCAGGTGTCCGACGCGACCTGGAAGGCCGCCGTCGACCACGGGTTCTTCGTCATCTTCGACGTCGCGATCGGCGGCTCCTACCCGAACAAGGTCTGCGGGTGCACCTCCCCGGGTGCGGACATCTCGCCCGGCGCCGAGATGAGCATCGACTCGCTCTCGGTGAAGACCAGCGTGGGCTGACCCGTAGGCTGGGCGCCATGAAGCACGCCGTCATCGCGTCACCGATCGGACCGCTGACCCTGGTCGGCGACGGCGAGGCGCTGGCCGGGCTCTACTTCGACGGCCACCTCCGGACACCCCGCCTCACCGATCTCGGCCCCCGCGTGGATGACGGCTTCGAGACGGCGAAGCAGCAGCTCGGCGAGTACTTCGCGGGCACGCGGCGCGAGTTCGACCTCGAGCTCGCGCCGCGCGGCTCGGCGTTCGAGAAGCAGGTCTGGGCGCTGCTCACGAAGATCCCGTACGGCGAGACCCGCACGTACGGGCAGCTGGCCGCCGAGCTGGGCGACCCCGGCGCCGCGCAGGCGGTCGGGAACGCCAACGGCTGGAACCCGATCAGCGTCATCGTGCCCTGCCACCGCGTGGTCGGCACGAGCGGCGGCCTGACCGGGTACGCCGGCGGCCTCGCCCGCAAGCGGTTCCTGCTGAGTCTCGAGGAACCGCCCGCGGACGAGGTCGGCCGGTTGTTCTAGCCCACCGCGCAGGACACGGCCGGCGGCGTCAGGTTCCCGCCGTGCTCGACGGTGAAGCCGATGACGTTGCCGCTCCCGTTGGGCCGCGCGGTCAGCACGTACCCGGTGCTGTCCCAGGTCCCGCTGTAGTTCCAGCTGCCGATGAGCTTCTGCGGGGCGTGGAAGGTGAGCGTGAGCACCCAGTTGTTCGCCCCGGTCACCGTCACCTGCCCGTTGAAGCCGACGTTCCACTCCGCCGTCTTGGCGTAGGTCCCGGTGCAGCCACCCGGCTGCGGCGTCGTGGTCGTCGTCGGCGTGGTGGTGGTCGGCGTGGTGGTCGTCGGCGTCGTCGTGGCCGAGCCGCTGGTCAGGCCGAGGAAGGCGATCGCGTACGCCACCATCCCGTTCTGCGGCAGCGCGTGCCCGGCGCCCTGGACGCTGATCCCCTCGACGGGTGCCTGCGTGCCGGTGCCGCCGTAGCGCGTGCGGGTCCAGCCGGACTGCGGCGCGTCACTCGACGACGGGGTCTGGCTCACCCCGCGCAGGTTCGTCCACTGCTTGATCTCCTCCCCGAAGTTCGGGTAGCGCAGGGTGTCGTCGGCGGTGCCGTGCCACAGCTGCATCCGCGGGTACGGGCCGCTGCGCCCGCCGCTCATCTGACGGGCCTGGTCGCCCCACTGCTGGGCGGTCTTGATGAGCTGGCCGCCCGAGCACTGGCTGTTCCAGCTCGACCCGTCGGTGGTGGCGAAGCAGCCGGCGGGCACGCCCATGAACGCCGAACCGGCCGCGAAGACGTCCGGGTACTCCGCGGCCAGGACGTTGGTCATCATCGCGCCGGAGGAGAAGCCGGTGACGAACACGCGGGCGGGATCGACGTTGTAGTGCTGCTTGGCGTAGTCGACCATCGACAGGATGCCGACCGGGTCGCTGCCGCCGCCGCGGGTGAGGGCCTGCGGCGAGGAGACGTCGAAGCACTGCCCGCTGCGCGTGGCCTCCGGGAAGACGATGACGTACCCGTACTGGTCGGCCGCGGTGACGTAGTCGCGCGCGTAGCCGTTGAACACCGCCGAGGCCGAGCCGGTGCAGTAGTGGATGGCGACCAGCAGCGCCGGCCGGGCGGCGACGCGATCCGGGACGTAGGCGTACATGTTGAGGTTGCTGGGGTTGGTGCCGAAGCCGGTCACGCGGGTCAGCGTGGCCGCCGACGCGGGCTGCGCCGTGACCACCAGCACGATGGCGGCGGCGATCGACACCACGGCGGCGAGGAAGGCGGTGAGAAGTCTTCGCACTCGACGAATCCTTTCCGGGAGCAAAGCGCAGCTGCGACGATCGTTCGTTCGCGACCCGGGACCGGTCAACGATTATCGGGATGTTTCGGGACTTCCCGAACTGCCGACCCGCCGTTCTGCTGAAAGGATCCGGGGATGACCGAGCTCCTCCTGGGACCGCTGCTCCGGCACGTCGACGCCACCTCCGCGACGATCTGGGTCGAAACCGACGCACCGTGCGAAGTCCTTGTCTCGGAAGCGAAAGCGCGGACCTTCGAGGTCTCCGGGCACCACTACGCGCTCGTCGTGCTCACCGGGCTCGAGCCCGGGCGCAGCACGCCGTACGAGGTCCGGCTCGACGGCGAGCTCGCCTGGCCCGAGCCGGACAGCGACCTGCCGCCCAGCCGGATCCGGACGCTAGCCCCGGACGACCCGCGGTTCCGGCTGGTCTTCGGGTCGTGCCGCAAGCCGCGGGAGCAGGACGCGCTCGGCCCGGACGCGCTCGCCGCCTACGCCCACCGGATGGCCGGGCTCGACGAGGCCGAATGGCCGGAATCGCTGCTCCTGCTGGGCGATCAGGTCTACGCCGACGAGACCACCGACGCGACGCAGGAGTGGCTCGCCACCCGGCGGGACACGAGCGAGCCGCCGGGGAAGGAGGTCGCCGACTTCGAGGAGTACTGCCACCTGTACTTCGAGGCCTGGTGCGAGCCGGCGGTGCGCTGGCTGCTGTCCACCGTGCCGACGTCGATGATCTTCGACGACCACGACGTCCGCGACGACTGGAACACCTCCCAGGCCTGGCGCGAGGAGATGGCTCGCACCTCGTGGTGGCCGGAGCGGATCCGCGGCGCGCTCGTGTCGTACTGGGTCTACCAGCACCTGGGCAACCTCGGGCCGCGCGAGCTGGCCGAAGACGACCTCTACCAGCGGGTGAGCACGTCCGGGACGGACAACGCGGAGCTGCTGCGCGCGTTCGCCGACCAGGCCGACCGCGAGGCCGACGGCGCCAAGGGCACCCGGTGGTCCTACCGCCGTGACTTCGGCCCGGTCCGGCTCCTGGTCATCGACTCGCGCGCCGGGCGGATCCTCGAGGGCGGGCAGCGGTCGATGATCGGCGACGAGGAGTTCCGCTGGATCGAGGAGCAGACCTCCGGCGAGTTCGACCACCTGCTGATCGGGACGTCGCTGCCGTGGCTGATGCCCACGGCGCTGTCGGCCGCGCAGTCGCTCAACGAGAACCTCTGCGCGCGGCCGGGGCTCGTCGGCCGGGTGTCGGAGTGGTTCCGCCAGCTCGCCGACCTCGAGCACTGGCCGGCCTTCCGCGAGTCGTTCGACCGGTTGACGCGGGTGATCGGGCGGGTCGCGGAGGACGGTCCGGCGTCGGTGAGCGTGCTTTCGGGCGACGTCCACCACGCGTACGTCGCCCGGGCCGACCTCCCGGGGGCCCCGGTCCACCAGCTCACCTGCTCGCCGGTGCACAACACCGTCCCCTGGTACATGAACCGGCTGTTCCGCGCCGGCTGGTCGCGGACGCTGACCCGGCTGAGCGCCGCGCTGGCGCGCCGGGCCGGCGTCCCGCCCGCGCCGCTGACCTGGGGCTGCGTCTCGGGGCCGCACTTCGGCAACGCCGTGATGACGCTGGACGTCGACGGGCGTGAAGCCACCGCGACCCTGCTGCGGCCGGACCGGGACGGGGAGCCGATCCGGCTCGCGTGAGCGTGAGGGTGGGTGCGGCGCGGCCACCCTTCCCCGCCTGATCGGCGTTAGCCTCGAACCATGACCAGGGAGAACGCGCTCGGGGAGTTCCTCCGGGCCCGCCGCGCACAGGTGGGACCGGAGGAGCTCGGCCTGGCCGCGGGCGGAGCGCGCCGGGTCGCGGGACTGCGCCGCGAGGAGGTCGCGGTGCTGGCCGGCGTCAGCACCGACTACTACGTCCGGCTCGAACAGGGCCGGGAGCGGAATCCGTCACCGCAGGTCCTCGACGCGCTGGCCCACGGGCTGGCCCTCGACGAGGACGCCACCGCCCACCTGCACCGGCTGGCGCAGCCGGCTCCGAAACGCCGTCGCGCGCGGCGGCGGGAGCAGGTCAGCCCGAACCTCCTGCGGCTGATGGACGGCTGGCCGGACACGCCCGCGCTGGTGCTCGGCCGCTGCCTCGAAGTGCTCGCGCACAACGCGCTGGGCGAGGCGCTGTTCGGCGGCCACACCCACAGCGGTGACCTGGTCCGGCTGGTGTTCCTCGACCCCGACGCGCGGCGGTTCTACCCGGACTGGGAGCGCGTCGCGGTGAACACCGTCGGCGGCCTGCGCGTGGCCGCCGGCCTCGACCCGGACGATCCCCGGCTCATCGAGACGGTCGGCGAGCTGTCGGTCAAGAGCGCGGACTTCCGCCGGCTCTGGGCCCGGCACGACATCCGGCAGAAGACGCACGAGACCAAGCGGTTCCACCACCCGCAGGTCGGCGAGCTCGTGCTGAGCTACGAGGCGCTGACCGTGAACAGCGCGCCCGGCCAGCAGCTGGTGGTCTACCAGGCCGAGCCCGGCAGCCCGTCGGAAGCCGCGCTCGCCCTGCTCGGCAGCCTCGCCGCGAGCTAGAAACACTTTCCTGTCAATTCACCCATGGACGGAGTACTTCGTCATGCCCGAAAACTGGTTCATCACCGGCTGCTCGACCGGCCTCGGCCGCGCCCTGGCCGAAGCCGTGCTCGGCCGCGGGCTCCGGGCCGTCGTCACGGCCCGCGACCCGGCGAGCGTCGCCGACCTCGTCGAGCGGCACGGCGACCGCGCGCTGGCCCTGCCGCTCGACGTCACCGACCACGCGCAGGTGACCGAAGCGGTGAAGGGCGCCGAAGCCGCGTTCGGCCGGATCGACGTCCTGGTCAACAACGCCGGCTACGGCTACCTCGCCGCGATCGAGGAAGGCGAGGACGACGAGATCCGGAAACTCTTCGACGCCAACGTGTTCGGCCTCGCCGACGTCACGAAAGCGGTGCTGCCCGGCATGCGGGCCCGGCGCGGCGGCCACGTCGTGAACGTGTCGTCCCTCGGCGGGCTCGCCGCGTTCGGGGCCACCGGCTACTACCACGCGACGAAGTTCGCCGTGGAAGGGCTTTCCGAGTCCCTGGCCGCCGAAGTGGCGCCACTGGGCATCAAGGTGACGATCGTCGAGCCCGCCGCGTTCCGCACCAACTGGTCCGGGCCCTCGATGCGCGAGTCGGCGATCCGCATCGACGACTACGCCGAGACCGCCGGTGCCCGCCGGGCCGCGACCACCGCGACCTACGGCAACCAGCCGGGTGACCCCGTCCGCGCGGCCGAGGCGATCCTCGCCGCCGTCGACGCCGACGAGCCGCCCCTGCGGCTGCTCCTGGGCAAGGCCGCCTACGACATCGCCACCGCCCGGCTCGACACCCTCCGCTCCACCTTCGACACCTGGCGCGAGACCACCCTCGGCGCCGACTTCCCAGCCAAGGAGAACCCGTGAAGATCGTCCTCATCACCGGCGCCAGCAGCGGCATCGGGCGCGCCACCGCGCTGCGGCTGGCCCGCGAAGGCCACCACGTCGTGCTCGGTGCCCGCCGGGAAGACCGGCTGACCGCGCTGGCGAAGGAAATCCACGACGCCGGGGGCACCGCCGACGTGCACCGCCTCGACGTCACCGACCGCGCGGACGTCGCCGCGTTCGCCGACGCCGCCGTGGCCGCGCACGGCCGGCTCGACGTGTTCGTCGCCAACGCCGGCGTGATGCCGTTGTCGCGCCTGGACTCCCTGCTCGTCGACGAGTGGGACCGGATGCTCGACGTCAACGTCCGCGGCCTGCTCCACGGGATCGCGGCCGCGCTGCCGCACTTCCGGAACCAGGGCGAGGGGCACTTCGTGACGATCGCCTCGACCGGCGCGCACGAGGTCGTGCCGACCGCCGCGGTCTACTGTGCCACGAAGTACGCCGCCCGGGCGATCACCGAGGGCCTGCGCCTGGAGGCCGACCCCGGCATCCGCGTGACGACCGTGTCACCGGGCGTCGTCGAGTCCGAGCTGGCCGACTCCATCACCGAACCCGGTGCGAAGGAAGCGATGCGCACCTACCGCGCGGTGACGCTCCCTCCGGACACCATCGCCGGGGCGATCTCCTACGCGATCGGGCAGCCGGCCGGCGTCGACGTCAACGAGGTCATCGTGCGGCCCACCGCGCAGCGGTGACGGCTCAGCGTTCCAGCTCCGCGATGACCCGGGGGATCTCGGCGACCAGCTCCCGCGCGAGCAGGCCCGTGCTCCCGGTGTCCGGGATCAGCCGCTGCCCCGCCACGGCGTGGACGTGCGTCGCCCAGCAGGCGGCCTGGGCGAGGTCCGCGCCGCGGGCGAGGAAACCGCCGGTCAGGCCGGCCAGGACGTCGCCGCTGCCGGACGTCGCCAGCCCGATGTGGCCGCTGCCGTCCCGCCAGGTCCGCCCGCCCGGCTCGGCGACCACACCGAAGAGCAGCACCACCCCTTCGTAGCGCTCGGCGATCCGGACGGCGGTCTCGAGGTCGTCGACGTCTGCTTCGTCACAGCCGTCGAGGAACGCGGCTTCGGTCCGGTTCGGCGTCAGCACGAGCCGGCCGGACAAGGGTTTCGCCAGCTCCGGGGCCCGGCTCAGCGCGCCGAGCGCGAAGGCGTCGAGCACCACCCGGGCGTCCGGGGCGATGGCCGGGATCAGGTGCCGCAGCAGGTCTTCGGTCTCTTCGACGCCGGTGAGGCCGGGGCCCACCACGACGGTGCCGGCGCCGGGCAGCACGTCGGCCAGCCGGTCGACGGCGTCGCCGCCGATCGCCCCGGACGCGGTTTCCGGCAGCCCGAACACCGAAGACTCGGGTACCGAGACGCCGAGCGCGCCGGCGTGCCGTTCGCTGACCGCGAGCTGCAACGTGCCGGCCCCGGCGCGCAGCGCGGCCGTGCCGGACAGCGCCGGTGCGCCCGGCACGGTCCGGGCGCCGCCGACGACGAGCACGGTGCCGCGTTCCCCGGTGCCGATCCGCTCGTCCCGCAGCAGGGCCGGGCTGATCGGCGCCGGGTCAGGTGAGCTGTTCGGCCGCATCGTCATCCGCCGTCGGTGGGGTGTCGGTGGCGTGCAGGTGGCCGATCTCCTGGGCCAGCACCATGGTGAACGCGCCGTCCCCGTCGCGCTCCCACGTCGTCACCGAGCCGTTCGGCACCTCGGTGGCGTGGGCGGCGCGCAGGAGATCGGGTTCCGGCAGGCCTTCGAGGAGGTAGCGCAGGCCGAAGACGGTCATCTCGTGCGCAGCCAGCAGCACCCGCTTCCCGGCGTGCTCCGCGCTCAGCTCGTTGAGCAGGGATCGCAGCCGCAGCACGACGTCCGCCCACGACTCCCCGCCCGGCGGCCGGTAGTAGAACTTGCCCAGCCGCCGCTTGCGCCGCAGCTCGTCGGGCCACCGCTCGCGGACGCCGTGCGAGGTCAGCAGGTCCAGCACGCCGAGTTCGCGGTCGCGCAGCCGTTCGTCCGGGATGATCGGCACACCTTCGGGGGTGGCCAGGCGCGCGGTGTCCCAGGACCGGCGGTAGGTCGAGGTGACCACCAGGTCCGGCGGGTGCTCGGCGAAGAGCTCCCCCGCGGCCTTCGCCTGTTCCCGGCCCAGGTCGGTCAGCGGGACGTCGGCGTCGCGTTCGGCGACGTCGATCACGTCCGCTCCCGCCGACTCCGCTTCCTCCCGGGCCACGTTCCCGGTGCTCTGGCCGTGGCGCAGCACGGCCACCCACTCCAAGTCGACGCTCACGCCGGGCTGGTTACCCCCGGGGACCCGCCGACGAAACCCGGGATGGTTAGGCGCGCAAAAGACTCCCGGCTAGGGTCGTACCATGTCGCGAAGTCTCGACGCCGAGGATCGTCTGAAACTGCTGGAGGCGATCATCGGCACGCCCGCCGAGCACCTCGGGTTGGCCGCCCTGCTCGGGGAAACCCTGCAGCGCCTGCGTGACGGCATGGCCGTCGACACCGCGACCGTGCTGCGGTACCAGCACAGTGGCCGTCAGCTGGTGGCCTTCGCGGCCGCCGGCATCGAAGAAGAGGTCCACCAGGGCGTGCGGGTGCCGATCGGCAGCGGCTTCGCCGGCCGGGTGGCGCTCGAACGGGGTCCGGTCTTCCTCGACCACGTCGACGAAACGACCGTCGTCAACTCGCTGCTGTGGGAGCGCGGGCTGCGGTCCATGCTGGGCGTGCCGATGGTCGCCGCGGGCGAGCTCGTCGGGGTGCTGCACGTCGGCTGCGTCGAGCCCCGGCGGTTCTCCGAAGCCGAAGTCGCCACCATGCAGCTGCTCGCCGACCGCCTGGCCATGGCGATCCAGTTCGAAGCGCTCGAAGAGAACCGCACCGCCACCATGGCGCTGCAGCGGAGCCTGCTGCCGAACAGCCTCCCGGACCTGCCCGGCCTCACCTTCGGCGCCCGGTACGTGCCGGGCGCGGAAAGCGGCCTGGGCGGCGACTGGTACGACCTGTTCTCGCTCCCCGGCGACCGCGTCGGCGTCGTGATGGGCGACGTCTCCGGCCACGGTCTCGAGGCTGCCGTGATCATGGGGCGGCTGCGCAGCGCCTTGCGCGCCTACGCCCTCGACTGCGAGAACCCGGCCGACGTGCTCGCCAAGCTCGACCGGAAGGCCAACCACTTCGAGCACGGCGCGATGGCCACCGTCGCGTACGGGATCATCGAGCCGAGCCGCGAAACCATGGCCCTGTCGCTCGCCGGCCACCTGCCGCCCGTGCAGGCCGAGCCGGGCGGACCGGGCCGGCTGCTGGACGTGCCGCCGGATCCCCCGATCGGGCTGACCATCGGGCAGCCGCGGCGGCGCACGGCGGTGATCGAGCTGACGCCGGGCAGCGTGCTCGCGTTCTACACCGACGGCCTGGTCGAGCGGCGCGACCGGCCGGTGGACACGGGGATGAACCAGCTTGCGGAAGCCCTGCGCGCCGGCGAGCCCGACCGGGTCTGCGCGCAGGTGATGGCCGCGATGATCGGCAGCCAGCCGGCCCAGGACGACGTCGCCCTGCTGACCATCCGGCGTGAGCTCGCGGCCGGCGGCTGACTCCCGGCCGGGACGCAGCTCAGGACGCGGTGAGCGCCGCCTCGCGGGTCGGGAACAGCGAAAGGCTGTCCTCGAGCCCGGTGAGCTGGATCGGACGCAGGGTCGCCCGGCCGGCCGCGACGATCCGCACCACGGTGCCGGGTCCGGCGTCGCGGTGGATGGTCAGCAACGCCGTCAGGCCGGGCGAGGCGAGGAAGTCCACCGCGGTCAGGTCGACCACCAGCAGCGGCGGCGCGGCCGCCAGCGCCTCCTCGGCGGCCTGGACCAGAGCCGGCGCGGTGGTCGTGTCCACATCCCCGGTGACCTCTACGACGATCGCGCCGTCCTGCTCCGTTCGGGCGATCCGAAACTCGCCGAATGGCACAGCGGTGGCCGAACCCTCACTGTGGATGTGTTCCGTCATCGTCTTCAGTCTCCTCGCCTTCGGCTACGCCCCGGGATTTCCGGTGGGCGCGCGTGATCACGAAGGCTGTCTGCTCAACCGCTGTCAATCATGCCCGTACCGCACGCCCACCGCCGTTTCAACCCCGTGTCCGTCTTGCACACCGGCCCCGAGCAGGCAGGATGGTGGTCATGGCCGAAACGGACGAAGCCGGGAACACCCTCGGTGCCGCCGCGAGCTCAGCGGGCACGGTGACGCTGGAAGACCGGCACGGCATCGCCGTGCTCCGGGTCGACGGAGCCCTCGACCTCGCGCTGGCGCCGAAGCTGCGGCAGCTGGCCGAGCGGGCCGCGCGCCTGACGCCCACGGTCCTCGTCATCGACCTGACCGGGGTCACCTTCCTGGCGTCGGCCGGCATGGCGGAGCTCGTGCGGGCGCACCGCGGGCGGACGGTGCCGGTGTCGCTGCGGGTGGTGGCCACCGGCCGGATCACCTTGCGGCCGCTGCAGCTGACCCGCCTGACCGACGAGCTCGCCATCTACCCGTCGCTGTCCGAGGCGCTGGCGGCCGGATGACCGAGCCGGGGTTCGACGGGCTGCTCGGCGCCGTGCGCCGGGCGTTCGACGACGGCTCCGGCACCCCGCCGGCCACCCAGGTCCGCCTCCTCACCCCCGGCGAAGCGCGCTCGGTGCTCGGCGACCACGTCGCGGTCGCCGTGACCGACCGCACGCTCCTGGCGGATCTGGTGCCGGGCCGGGCGATCACCGGCGCGATCGCCGTCGCCGGCGACGAGCAGGCCGCACTGGTCTACACCACCGAGGTGGGCGGCCGGCCGCCGTCCGCCGTCGCCGCCGCGATCGACGCCGCGACCGCCCACCTGGCGGACACCGTGCGGCGGCTGCGGAGCGAAGCGGGGGTGCTCGACGCGCTGCACTCCACCGGCCGCGAACTGACCGCCCAGCTCGACATCGGCCGGATCGTGCAGGACGCCACCGACGCGGCCACGAAGGCGACCGGCGCCGAGTTCGGCGCGTTCTTCTACAACCTGATCGACGAGCTCGGCGAGTCCTACACGCTGTACACGATTTCGGGCGTGCCGCGCGCGGCGTTCGAGCGGTTTCCCATGCCGCGCAACACCGAGGTGTTCGCGCCGACCTTCGACGGCGCCGGCACCGTCCGCAGCCCCGACATCACGCGGGACCGGCGGTTCGGGAAGAACGCGCCCCACCACGGGATGCCTGAGGGGCACCTGCCCGTGTGCAGCTACCTGGCCGTGTCGGCGATCAGCCCGACCAGCGGCGAAGTGCTGGGCGGGTTCTTCTTCGGTCACTCGGAGCCCGGCCGGTTCACCGCGCGGCACGAGTTCCTCGCCGAGGGCATCGCCGCCTACTCGGCCATCGCGCTGGACAACGCCCGCCTGTACGAGCGCGAGCGCACCCTCGCCTCGGAGCTCTCGCGCAGCATGCTGCCGGTCGCGCCCGCCGTCGAGGGCCTCGACGTGCTCACCCGGTACCTGCCCGCGGCGACCGGGAGCAAGGTGGGCGGCGACTGGTTCGACGTCATCGCGCTGCCGTCCGGCGCGACCGCGTTCGTCATCGGCGACGTCGTCGGCCACGGCGTCACGGCCGCGACCGTGATGGGCCAGGTCCGCACGGCCATCCGCTGCTACGCGCTGCTCGAGCTCGCCCCGTCGGAGGTGCTGCGCAACGTCTCCGCGCTGACCGGCGGGCTGTTCGGCGAGAGCTTCGTCACCTGCTTCTACGCGGTCCACCGGCCGGACGAGGGCACGCTGACCTTCGCGAACGCGGGCCACCTGCCGGCGATCCTGGTCCGCCCGGACGGCGCACCGGAGGAGATCGGCGAGGCGCTGGCGCAGCCCCTGGGCATCGGCGCGGAGTTCCCCCAGCGCACCACCGGGTTCCCGCCCGGGGCGGACCTGGTGCTCTACACCGACGGACTGGTCGAAAGCCGCACGCGGGACCTCACCCTGGGTGTGGAATCGCTCCTGGCGGGCATCCCGGTGCTGCTGGCCGCGACCGATCTCGAGACGGCGTGGGACAAGCTCGTCGACGAGCTCACCCACGGCCGGCACGACGACGACATCGCGCTGATCCACGTGCGTCACCGCGGAGAGGACGGAGCATGACGGACCCCCGCCCCCCGGGCGCCCCCGCACCACCGGTGACGTTCCACCGGCGCATCGCCGCGGTGGCGGACCGGCTGCCGGAGCTGCGCGAAGCGCTGGCGGCCTGGCTGAGCGAACTCGGCCTGAGCGAAGACCGCCAGGAGGACGTCGTCCTCGCGAGCTACGAAGCGATGGCCAACTCCGCCGAGCACGCCTACCGCGACGGCGAAGCGGGCACGGTCGACGTCCGGGCCGAGGCGCAGAACGGGCGCTTGACGGTGACGGTCACCGACTACGGAGCCTGGCGCGCCCCGGCCGCGACGAACGGGCTGCGCGGCCGCGGCCTGCTGCTCATCGACAGCCTCGCCGACCACAGTGCGCAGGTGCACCGCGAAGACGGCACGACGGTCACGATGACGTGGCTCTCCGACGACCCGGGCTGACGACCCCTCGCCCGGCCCCGCGTGCACGGCGGCGCCGCGCCCGCGCGGGTAGGCTCACCCCGGGTCGCGGCAACCGGGAGAGTGATGAGCGTCGGCGAGGAATCCGGCCAGCGCGCCGTCTTTCCGGGCACCAGCCAGATGGCGGGCCGGATGCGGGAGTTCGACTGGAGCGCGTCCCCGCTGGGTGCACCGGCGGAGTGGCCGGCCAGCCTGACCACGGCCGTGCGGATCTGCCTCACTTCGCGCTTCCCCATGATCGTCTGGTGGGGGCCGGATCTGCGGTTCCTCTACAACGACGCGTACCTGCCGCTCCTCGGCACCAAGCACCCGGCACTGGACAAGCCGGGCGCGCACGTCTGGAGCGAGATCTGGCACATCATCGGCCCGATGCTCGAGAGCGTGATGACGACCGGCGAGGCGACCTGGTCGGAGGACCTGCTGCTGCCGATGAACCGGCACGGCTACTGGGAAGAGACCTACTGGACCTATTCCTACAGCCCGGTCCACGACGACGGAGGCGCCGTGCGGGCCGTGTTCACCGCGGTCACCGACACGACCGAGCGCGTCATCGGCGAACGCCGGCTGGCCACCCTGCGCGAGCTCGGCACCCTGGTCGGCATCGCCCGCACCGTCGGCGAAGCCTGCGAGCTGGTCGCCGGCGTGCTCGGCCGGGCCGGCGCCGACGTCCCCTACGCGGCGATCCACGTCCGCGACGGCGACGGTGAGCTCGGTCTCGCGACCGTCGCTCCCGGCGGTGCCGGGCACACCGGCGGCTGGCCGCTGGCGGAAGTGCTCGCCGAGGGAGCACCGCGCACCGTGTCCGATCTGACGACGACCTTCGGCGAGCTGCCCTCGGGCGGCTGGTCCACGCCGCCCACCGAGGCGATGGTGCTGCCGCTGTCCGGCGCCCCCGGCACCCCGGCCACCGGCGTGATCGTGCTCGCGGCGAGCGCCGGGCGCGCCCTCGACGAGCCCTACCGGACGTTCCTCGGGCTGGTCGCCCAGCAGACGGCAGCGCTGGTCAACAGCGCGCTCGCCTACCAGGCCCAGCAGCAGCGCGCCGAGGAGCTGGCCGAGCTGGACGCGGCGAAGACCACCTTCTTCGCCAACATCAGCCACGAGTTCCGGACCCCGCTCACCCTGATCCTCGGTCCCGTCGCCGAGCTGGACAAGACGCTGGGCGACGCGGACGAGCGCGTCCGCGAGGAGATCGCCGTCATCCACCGCAACGCGCTGCGGCTGGGCCGGCTGGTGAACAACCTGCTCGACTTCTCGCGGATCGAGGCGGGCCGGATGCAGGCCAGCTTCGAACCGGTCGACCTCGCCACCTTCACCGCGGAGCTGGCGAGCGTGTTCCGCGCCGCCGTCGAGCGGGCGGGGCTGGCCTTCGAGGTCGGCTGTGTGCCCCTGGGCGAGCCGGTGTTCGTCGACCGCGGGATGTGGGAAAAGGTCGTCCTCAACCTGCTGTCCAACGCGGTCAAGTACACCTTCGACGGCTCGATCCGGGTGACGACCGCCCTGGACGACGGGTACGCCGTGGTCACCGTGGCCGACACCGGGATCGGGATCGACGCCGCCGAGCTGCCCCGGCTGTTCGAGCGGTTCCACCGGATCCCGTCGGCGCGGGCGCGCTCGAACGAGGGCAGCGGGATCGGCCTGGCCCTGGTGCGCGAGCTGGTCGGCATGCACGGCGGCACCGTCGCCGCGGAGAGCACGCCCGGCGCCGGCACGACGTTCCGGGTCCGGCTGCCGCTGGGCACCGAGCACCTGCCGGCCGAGCACCTCGCCCCGGAGCCGTCGGCGTCCGGGATCGACGCCGAGACCGCCGAGCCGTACGTGCAGGAAACCCTGCGCTGGCTCCCGGACGACGAGCCGGCCCCCGACCTCGCCCCGGCCCCGGTCGCGGGCGCCCGGGTACTGGTCGCCGACGACAACGCCGACATGCGCGACTACCTCACCCGGCTGCTGCGCGACGACTACGCGGTGACCGCGGTGCGCGACGGCGTCGAGGCGTTCGCGGCCGCGGCGAGCGAACCGCCCGACCTGATCATCAGCGACGTCATGATGCCGCGGCTGGACGGCCTGGGCCTGCTCGCCGAACTGCGGGAGGACCCGCGCACCGCCTCCGTGCCCGTGCTGCTGCTGTCCGCCCGCGCCGGGCAGGAGGCCGCGGTCGACGGGCTGGCCGCCGGGGCCGACGACTACCTCGTGAAGCCGTTCTCGGCGGAGGAACTGCTCGCCCGCGTCCGCACGACCATCCGGCTGGCCCGGCTGCGGACGCAGCACTCCCGGTGGCGCGCGGCGATGATCGACTCGCTGCAGGAGGGCTTCTTCGTCTGCGACGCCGACGGGCGGGTCGTGGAGATCAACGCCGCGTGCGCCGAGCTGCTCGGCTTCGGCCCGGACGGGCTGCCGTACCCGGCGCCGCACCCGTGGTGGCCGCCCCGCGACGCCGACCCCGACGCGTACCGGCAGGTCGCCGCCGCCTTCACCCGCTCGCGGGACGAGGCCGCCGGGAGCTTCGTGCTGCCGCTGCGGCACCGCGACGGGCACCGCGTGTGGGCCGCCATCGCCTACAACGAGTTGCACGACGACGAGGGCAGCCGCCGGCTCGTCGGCACGATCCGCGACGTCACCGCGGAGCGCTACGCCGTGCAGCGGGAAAGCGCGCTCGCCGCGATGAACCAGCGCCTGGCCGGGGTCAGCGGGGTGCCGGCCTCGCTCCGCACCGGGCTGGACCTGCTGCGCGAGCTGTGGCTGGCCGAGCGCGTGCTCGCGGTGACCTGGCCGCACGACGGCGAGCCGGAGCTGATGTCCACCGACCCCGCCGACCGGCAGTGGACGGATCTCGCCGCGCCGCTGCGCGCGCGGCTCGGCGAAGTGCGCTCGCTCCCGGCGCTGCACGCGACCTCGGCCGACGGCGGGGCCGGCGCGACCCTGGACCACCCCGGCGGCCGGCTGACGCTCTGGGTGGAACCGGACCCGAGCCGCCCGCTCGGCGTCGAGGACCGGACGCTGCTGGCGCTGCTGGCCGGGACGCTGGCGCACGCCCTGCGCCGCGCCCACCGCGACGACCGGCAACGCGAGGTCGCCATCGCGCTGCAGCGCTCGATCCTCGGACCGGCCCTGCTGCCCGACGGCTTCGCGGTGCGCTACGAACCGGCGAACCCGCCGCTGGAGGTCGGTGGCGACTGGTACGACGTCGTCCCGCTGTCCGGCGACCGGATCGGCATCGTCGTCGGCGACTGCGTCGGCCGGGGACTCGCCGCGGCCGCGGTGATGGGCCAGCTGCGCAGTGCGTGCCGCGCGCTGCTGCTGGAGGCCAACGGCCCGGCGCACACCCTGACCACCCTCGACCGCTTCGCCGACCGGCTGCCGGGTGCCTTGTGCACCACCGTCTTCTGCGGGATCCTCGACCCCGCCACCGGCGCGCTCACCTACAGCAGCGCCGGGCACCCGCCGGGCACGCTGGTGCACAGCGACGGCTCGTCGGAGTTCCTCGACGCGGGCGGCAGCGTGCCGCTCGCGGTCCGCGTCCCCCGCGCGCGCCCCGAGGCCACGGCGGTCGTCCCGATCGGCTCGCTGCTGATGCTCTACACCGACGGGCTCGTCGAACGCCGCCGCGAGTCGCTGGACGACGGCATCGACCGGGCCACCTCGGCCGCCCACGACGCGCGGGACGCCGACCTCGCCGACCTGGCGGCGAAGCTGATGAGCGGGCTCCGGCCGGTGGACGGGTACGAGGACGACGTCGCGCTGCTGCTCTACCGCCGGTCGGTGCCGCCGCTGGAGCTGGACTTCCCGGCGCACCCGGACAGCCTCGCCTCGACGCGCCACTGGCTGCGCGCGTGGCTGGGCACGGCGTCGCTCGGCGAAGAACTCGCGCAGGACGTGCTCGTCGCCACCGGCGAAGCCTGCGCGAACGCCGTCGAGCACGCTTACCCCGGAGACTCGGGCACCGCGCACCTCTCGGCCCGCTTCGCCGGTTCGCACCTGGTGGTCACGGTGACCGACCGCGGCCACTGGAAGCGGCCGCCCCCGGACAACCACGTCCTGCGCGGCCGCGGGATGGCGATGATGGAAGCACTGGCCGACGCGGTCGCGGTCCGGCACGACACGACCGGCACCACCGTCACGTTGGAATGGAGAATCGGTTCGTGACGACGGCACTCACGCTGGTCGCCTCCGCGGGCGACGACGGGGACCGGATCCTGGCCGTGACCGGAGAGATCGACATGAGCAACGCCGCCGACTTCGGTGCCGCCCTCGACCGCGAGCTCGCGGCCGGGCCCGCCCTGACCGTCGACCTGACCGGGGTGACCTACCTCGACAGCGCCGGCGTCGCCGCGCTGTTCGACCGGGCCGGCAGTCATGACCTGCACCTGGCCGCGCCCCGCCTGCTCGACCGCGTGCTGCGCGTCTCGGGCCTGACCCAGGTGACGAAAGTGATCATCCGCTGAGCGGTTGGCTTTCCCGCCACGGGGTAAGCGCAGCGCAGCGACGGTCGCCGGGTGGGTTGCGCTGCCGGTCGTCGCCAGGTGGTTCCGGCACCCAACCCACGACGTTCAGCAGCGAGCGGCGGGCCGGAGTCACCGCCCCTCCTCGATCGCCGGGGCCGGGCCGCCCACGGGTACTGTGCGCGCAGGAACCGGGACGGAGGTGGGCGCAGTGACCGGAGATCCGATCCCGTCCGAGCACCTTGACGAGCTGACCGCGGCGATGGCGGACCTCACGCGTGCCCTGGAGACCGAGCCTTCCGAGGCCGAGATCCTCGACGCCGTCTGCGCCGAAGCCGTGCGGGCCGTGCCCGGCGCCGACATGGCCAGCATCACCGCGATCCGCGACGGCGAGCCGGAAACCGCCGCCTTCACCGACGAACGCGCCGTCGAGATCGACGGCGTCCAGTACGCGGCGGGCGATGGCCCGTGCCTGCGGGCGGCCGAGAGCGGCGAGATCGTCCGGCTGCCGCTCGCCACGGCCGGCGCGCTGTGGCCCGAGTTCACCGCGCACGCCCGGAGCCTCGGCGTCGGCAGCTACCTCGCCGCGCCGCTGCGGGTGGACGGCGCCCTGGCCGGCGCGCTCAACCTCTTCGGCTTCGGCGATCACGGCTTCGCCGAGACCGACTCCCGGCTGCTGCGGCTGTACACGACGATCGTCTCGTTCGGGCTGCGCACCACGCGCCGCTACCACCGGGCCCGGCAGCGCACCACCGAACTCGAGGCGGCGATGCACTCGCGGGCGGTGATCGAGCAGGCCAAGGGCATTCTCATGGCCGTGCACGGGATCACCGCCGACGACGCCATGAAACGCCTGATCGCGGAGTCGCAGCACACCAACGTGAAGCTCCGGGACGTCGCGGCCCGGTTCGTCGAAAGCCTCTCGGCAGGCTGACGCTCAGGCGGTGCGGCGGACCGGGAACGGCCAGGTCAGCGTGATCACCGTGCCGTCGTCGGTCGAGCGGAGGTCCAGCCCGTCGACCAGCGCCTGGATCAGGCGCAGGCCGCGGCCGCCGTCGGACCGCTCCGCGATCGTGGTCCAGCGCCCCTGGTCGGCGACGGTGACGATCAGCACGTCCTCGTCGACCCGCGCGCGGACGTCGATCAGCCCGGGCCGGCCGTGGTAGGCGTGGTCCAGCACGTTCGCCATCGCTTCCCAGCAGGCCAGCACGACGTCGTCGGCCTGCCTGCCGACCTCGTCACCGGCACGTCTGCGAAGCCACGACACGAGGTGCCGCCGCAAGCTCGGCAGAGTCCGTGGCGAAACCGTGCCGCGGTACCGCCAGCCGTCCGTTCCGTGCTCTTCCACGTTCACCTCCTCGGGGGGACTGTGGGTTTGCTACCCACCGGTCGGATTTCTCAATCACGGGTAACGGCTTTCCCTGCTGCGTTCGGCTCTGGTGCGGGGCGGGCCGGCGTGATCGGATGTGCGGATGACTCGGTCGACGTCGTCCGTGGTGCTCGGCGCGGTGCTGGCCGCCGCCCTCCTTCCCGCTCCGGCGGCGGTCGCCGCCCCGGCACCGGGGCCGGGCGCCCTCTCGCACTTCGGGCTGGCCCGCAAGGACTGCCTGGGCACCGCGCGGACCACGGCGAGCAAGACCTGGTTCACGGTGGCGGGCGGCGTGCTGTCCGACGTCTACGCGCCGGTGATCGACAACACGAACGTCGAGACGCTGCAGTTCGCCGTCACCGACGGCCGCACGTTCACCGACCTGCAGGCGCGGGACATGACCTACACCGTCCGCACCAGCGCGGGCGGGATGGCCTGCGAAGTGACTTCGACCCCGCGCAGCGGCCGGTACCGGCTGGTCACCGAGTACCTGACCGACCCGGCCCGGACCGGCTTGCTCATCCGGACGCGCCTGGACCCGCTGCGGGGATCGGGCCGGGACCTCAAGGTCTACGTGCGGTTCGACGCGAGCATCAACGGCAACGGCGGTGGTGGCCCGGCGAACGGCGGCGGGGACACGGCTTCGGTGGACGCGGCGACGTCCGCATTGGTCAGCGCGGATCCGAACACGGTGTCGAGCGCGCCGGCCCGCGACTACGGGACCCCGCTGGCCGCCGCGCTGCGCGCCGACCGCCGGTTCCTCGGCACGTCCAGCGGGTTCGTGGGCACCGCCGGCGACGGCCTGGCCCAGCTGGACCGCGACCACCGGCTCACCGATCAGACGCCGTCGGCGGTGAACGGCAACGTCGTGCAGACCGCGCAGCTGGACCTGGAGCCGCGCCGCCCGAGCGTGCTGGCGCTGGGCTTCGGCCCGGACGCGCGCGCCGCGGTCCAGACCGCCGGTGCCAGCCTGCGCACGCCGTTCGACCAGAGCTACCGCGAGTACGCGCGAGGCTGGCGCGACTACGACAACGGGCTGACTCCTTTGCGGGGCAAGGACTCGGACGCGTACTACCAGTCGGTCAACGTGCTGAAGGCCAGCGAGGACAAGACGTTCCCCGGCGCGGTGGTCGCGTCGCTCGGCAGCCCGTGGGGACAGGCGGTCTCCGCGGGCGACGCCCCCGGCGGCAAGCCCGTCTACTTCGGGTCCTACCGCGAGATCTTCGCCCGCGACCTGTACGAAAGCTTCTCGGGCCTGCTCGCCGCGGGTGACCGCGAGACGGCGCGGGCGAGCGTGCGGTGGTTGTTCGGCCGTCAGCAGCAACCCGACGGCCGCTTCCCGCGCAACTCCCTGCTCAACGGCAAGAAGGCGCCCGACTCCGGCGGCGACCAGCTCGACGAGAGCGCGTACCCGATCCTGATGGCCTTGCAGGCCGGGCTCGACCGCGACCGCACTCTCTACACCGACCACATCCGCGCGGCGGCGGACTTCGTCGTCGCGCACGGCCCGGCGTTCGGCTCCGAGCGCTGGGAGGAGCAGGGCGGCTACTCCCCCTCGACGATCGCCGCCGAGATCGCCGGGCTGGTCGCGGCCGGGGTGATCGCCGACCGCAACGGCGACCCGGCGCGCGCCCGCGTCTACCGAGCCACCGCCGACCACTTCCAGCGCAGCGTCAAGGGCTGGACGGTGACGTCCACCGGCCCGTACGGCGGCCGGTACTTCCTGCGCCTGACCAAGAACGGCAACCCGGACTCCGAGTGGATCTACAACCTCGGCAACGGCTCGGTCGACGCCGACCAGCGCGCGGTCGTCGACGCCGGGTTCCTCGAGCTGACGCGCCTCGGCGTGCTGCCGGCGAACGACCCGGACGTCACCGCGTCGCTCGGCGTCGTGGACCGGGTGATCAAGCGGGACACGCCCGCCGGACCGGGCTGGTACCGCTACGGCACTTCCGCGGCGGGCAGCGAGGACGGCTACGGCGACTGCTACGAGCCCGACCCGACGAACTGCGCGCCGACCGGGGCGCCGTGGCCGGGGCCGAACACCGGGTCCGGGCACCTCTGGCCGGTGCTCGCCGGTGAACGCGGCGAGCAGGCCGTGCAGACCGGTGACCGCGCCGGCGCGGCGGCGCTGCTGCGCGCCATGCGGGCCCAGACCGGGGGCACCGGGCTGATTCCCGAGCAGGCGTGGGAAAACCCGGCGGTGCCGGCGTCGCCCTACGGCGCGGACCCGCGCACGGCGTCGATCGGGTTCGCCCCCGGGCAGCCCGCCGGTTCGGTCGCGCCGCTGAGCTGGGCGCAGTCGCAGTCGGTGCGCCTGGCCCGGGCCCTGGACGACGGCCGGCTGACCGAACAGCCCGCCGACGTCCGCGCCCGGTACGTCACGCACGCGCCGCCCGCGGCGCTGGCGGTTACCCTCGACGCGCCGGCGTCCGTGTCGGCCGCGACCGCGACGGTCACGGGCACCGCCCCCGCCGGCAGCCGGGTCGAGCTCGCCGTGTCGGCCACCGACGCGGGAACGACTTCCGTGCTGTCGACCCGGGCTTCGGCGGCCGGGACGTTCAGCGCGACGGTGCCGACGCCGCTGGGCGCGAACGTCGTCACCGCGGCCGCCACTTCGGGCACCGGGACCGGCTACGCGCAGAAGACGATCAGCTCGGACTTCGTCACCGGCACGGTGCTGCTCGACGCGGCCGACCCGGACGGGGACGACCACGGCCCGGGCACGTACACCTACCCGACGGCCGGCGACTTCCACGCGGGCGCGTTCGACCTGCAGCGGTTCCAGGTCATCGACTCGGGCACCAACCTGGTGTTCCGCGCGCAGGTCCGCGACCTGTCCCCGACGTTCGGCTCACCGCTGGGCGCGCAGCTGCTGACGATCTACGCGCACGACCCCGCCGCGACGGCGACGTCGACCGCGGCGCCGTTCCCGAGCCGCGCGTACTCGATCGCCGCGCAGGACGCGTGGAGCCGGCGCCTCGAGGTCCAGGGCTTCGCCGACCCGGCTCTCGTCGACGCTTCGGGCGCTTCGCTGGCCACGCCGTCCGTCCAGGCTTCGCAGGCGACGCGGTACATCACGGTGAGCGTGGCGAAATCGGCGTTCGGGACCCCGGCCGCCGGGTGGACGTTCGCGGTGGTGCTGACCGGCCAGGACGGCAATTCGCCCGACCAGGCGCGGCCGTTCACGCCGACGGCGGGGCAGTACACGTTCGGCCTGTGCGCGGCGGGCGGCACGGCGCCGCTCTGCACCGCCGACCCGGCGACGGCTCCGAAGGCGGTCGACGTGCTGACGCCGTCCGGAGTGGACCAGGCGGCCGAGCTGGATCCGACGCGGGGGCCGGTCGCGGTGCGTGGCGTGCCGGTGGGCTGATCTGGCAGGCTCGAAGCCGTGATCGACGACTTCGCCAAGCGATACCTGCACGACGATCTGCGCGAGGCCCGGGAGGCGGTGCTCGAAAAGCTCGACGGGCTGGACGAGTACTCCGTGCGCCGTCCGCTGACCGCGACCGGGACCAACCTGCTCGGCCTGGTGAAGCACCTGGCGTTGTGGGAAACCCGGTACCTGGGCGAGGTGTTCGGCCGGCCGTTCCCGGAGCCGCTGCCCCGCTGGGACGACGCCGAGGCGCGCGGCCGTGACTTCTGGGCGACCCCGGAAGAGACGCGTGCGGAGATCGTCGACCGGTTCCGCCGCGCCGCGGAACACGCCGACGCGACGATCGATGCTCTCCCCGTCGACGCGCCCGGCCACGTGCCGTGGTGGCCGCGGCCGGATGTCCTGCTGTTCAACGTCATGGTGCACGTGCTCACCGAGACCAACCGGCATGCGGGGCACGCCGACATCCTGCGGGAACAGCTCGACGGGGCGACCAGCGCGCCGAGCCGTGACGCGGATTTCCGGACGGCCAGGCACGCCGAGATCGAGCGGGCCGCGGCGGCCGCGGGCCCGGCCCGACCGTAACGCGCACGCGGGCGGACGACACGGCGGCTGCCGCCGTGTCGTCCGCCCGATCACGCGTGTCGTCCACTGTGGACCGGTCAGCGGCGGCCGCCGTGGTCGTCGCCGTCCTCGTGGTGCCCGCCGTGGTCGTCGCCCGGCTCGGCACCGTGACCGCCGTGGTCGTCGCCGAGGTCATGGGTGCGCGTCGGGTACGTGCTCGGCGCGGGCCGGCCGGGATACGTGCTCGGCGCCGGGCGGCTCGCGCTCGGCGACGCGGTGACTTCGCTGCTGCCCGGGGTTTCCGTGGCGGCCGAGGTGCTAGCCGGGGTGGTGGCCGACGACTCGCTCGTCGTGGTGGCCGGCACCCGCGTACCGTCGTCGGCTCCGGACTGCGCCAAGGCCGCCGTCGTCCCGCCCACCGCGAGCACCGCACCGGCCGCCGCGATCACCAGAATCTTGCGCATGTCTGCTCCTTCTCGTTCTCCGACAACGGAAGAAGCATCACGCTCCGGGCGATAGCGGCGCGCTGCGCGACGCTTAAGGCATCCCTAAAGCCTTCCCGAGGTCCAGCACGATCCGCGCCCCCGGCCCGCGGGTGACCGTGAACTCCCCGCCGGAGGCGCGGGCCGTCTGGCGTGCGATGTCCAGCCCGAGCCCGGTCGAGCCGGCGCCGCTCGCGCCCCGCGCCCCCTCGTCGAAGCCCGGGCCCTCGTCCGACACCTCCAGCCGTGCCCCACCGGACGTCGCCGTCAGCCTGATCGCGTACGGCGTTCCCTCGGGTGTGTGCGCGAAGACGTTGCCCAGCAACGCGTCCAGGCACGCGGCCAGCTCCGGTTCGCCGACCGCGACGGGCAGCGGACCCGGGTCGAGCGACACCGTCACCGCGCGGTCCTGGTCCTGCGCGAGCACCGACCAGAACTCGGCCCGCGCCCGGACGACCGAGGCCGCGTCGCACGAGCCGGGCGCCGAGTCCCGCGCCCGCGCCTGCTCGATCAACGCGGTGACCTGCCGCTCCAGGCTTTCCGCGTGGCCGGTGATCCGTTCGGCCTCGGCCGGGTCCCGCAGCGACTCGGCGTCCAGCCGCAGCACGGTCAACGGCGTCCGCAGGCGGTGCGAGATGTCGGCGACGGCCTCGCGTTCCTGCCGCACCAGGTCCCGGATCCGCGCCGCCAGGAGGTTGAGCGCGGCGGCGACCGACCGCACCTCCCCCGGCCCGCCCGGGCGGGCGCGCGCATCCAGGTCGCCCTCGGCGAGCCGGCGTGACACCTCGGCGAGCTCGTGGACCGGCCGCACGATCGAGCGGGCCAGCCGGTCGGCGACGAACACCCCGAGCGCCAGCAGCACCACGCCCAGCCCGGCCAGCACCAGCCAGGCCGCACCGAGCCCGCGGGTCAGCTCGGCGCGTTCGACGAAGGCCCGCACGACCGCCGTCCCCGCCGGCAGGCCTTGGACCGCGACGAGGATTTCGCGCCCGCCCGCGTCTTCCACGGTCAGGCTGCTGCCCTGCGCCGCGGCCAGGGCGACCCCGGGGGTGCGCGGGGTGGGCGCGCCGAGCACGGTGCCGTCCGGCAGGAACACCGTCACCGGGTGGCCCGCCATCGTGTTGAGCTGGTCGACCGCCGGTCGCAGCGACGCCGTGTCGGACGTCGCCACCAGCGACGTCAGCGACTGCGCCTTGGCCGTCGCGGCGGTGACCGCGCGGTCCGCGGTGACCGACCGCAGCAGGATCGCCAGCGGCACGAGGAACGCGACGAGCACCAGGCTCATCGCGGCCGCGACCAGCACCGCGAGCCGCTTCCTCACGCCGGGCCCTCCGGTGCCGCCAGCCGGACGCCGACGCGCCGCACGGTGTGCAGGTACCGCGGCTCCTGCGCGGTCTCGCCGAGCTTGCGCCGCAGCCACGACAGGTGCACGTCCACCGTCTTGTCCGCGCCGGCGTACGGCAGCTTCCAGACGTCGGCGAGCAGCTCGCGCTTGCTGACCACGGTCCCGGCCCGGCTCGCGAGGTAGTGCAGGAGGTCGAACTCGCGCGGGGTGAGGTCCAGCGGCGCGCCGTCGAGGGCCGCCTGCCGCGTCCGCGCGTCGACCGACAGGCCGCCGACGACGACCGGGGCGGTCGTCTCCTCCGGCTCGGCCCGCCGCAGCACCGCGCGGATCCGCGCGTCGAGCTGGGCGCCGCCGAACGGCTTGACCACGTAGTCGTCGGCACCGGCGTCGAGCAGCCGGACGATCTCCTCCTCCGCGCCCCGGGCGGTGACCACGATGATCGGCACCGCGCTGACCGCCCGCACCATCCGCAGCACCTCGCGGCCGTCGAGGTCGGGCAGGCCCAGGTCGAGCAGGACGACGTCGGGCCGGTCGGTGACGGCCGCCTGCAGCCCCGCCATCGCGGTCGGCGCGGACGTCACCGTGTGCCCGCGCTCGCCCAGCGCGCGCAGCACGGCCGTGCGGATGGTCGGGTCGTCCTCGACGAGCAGCACGGTCGCCATGTTCGGGAGGCTACACACGCGATGCCGCTTCACCGGGCTCGTGGCGAACGCTAAGGACGTCTTAGCCGCGCCTTAACCCTTCCGGATGGCACAGTGGACGGGTGACCAGGCGCGGGCTGCTGATGACCGGGGGCTGGCTGCTGGCCGCCGCGGTCACCGCGGGCGCCGGCACAGTGGCCCTCGACGTCGTCGGCGCGGGCATCCTCGGCCCGCAGAACCAGCCACTGTCCCAGGACGACGTCGCCCGGGCGCTGGAAACCGTGCCGGCGAGCACGACCCCCGTGACCCCGGCTTCGGCCACCACCCCGTCGAGCGTCCCGGCGCCGCGCGGCCTGACCGTCCCCGGCGGCAGCCTCGTCGCGAAGTGCACCGGCGACCAGGTCGAGCTGATGTCGTGGAGCCCGGCCCCGGGCTACCGCACCGACGACGTCTCCCGAGGTCCCGCCGCCACCGCGTCGGTCAAGTTCAAGAACGACGGGACCGAGAACGAGACGGTCGTGACGTGCCGCGACGGCGAGCCGCACGCCGAAACGGTCGCCGACGAGGGCCATCACGGCCGCGGCTAGCGCGGCAGCCCGGCGTTGAGCCGGGCCAGGATGCCGTGCGGGAACGGCAGTTCCGGCGCGCTGACGTCGGTCAACCGGTCCAGCTGGGCGTCGGTCAGCTCGAGGTCGAGCGCGCCGAGGGTTTCGGCGAGCTGCTCCGGTGACCGGGCGCCGATCAGCGGCGCGGGCACGGCCGGCCGGCGCGTCACCCAGTGCAGCGCCACCTGGGCCGGGGTCGCGCCCACCTCGGCCGCCACCTCGCGGACGACATCCAGCACGGCCCAGCGCGTCTCCGGCAGGGACCGGTAGGGGGCGCCCTCGGCGAGCCGTCCCTCGCCGGCGCCGTCGCGGGTGTACTTGCCGGAGAGGAAGCCGCCGCCGAGCGCGCCCCACGGCTGGACGGCGATGCCGAACTCCCGCGCCAGCGGCACGTACTCGGCTTCGATCGCCCGCTCGACCAGGGAGTACTCCAGCTGCAGCGCCGTCACCGGCGGGCCGCCGAGCATGGCGGCCTTCGTCGCGTACCAGGCCGGGACGTCGCTCAGCCCCACCGCGCGGATCTTCCCGGCACGCACGAGGTCGCCGAACGCCGCCATCACCTCCTCGGCCGGGGTGAAGCCGTCCCAGAGGTGGAGCCAGTACAGGTCGACGTGGTCGACGCGCAGCCGCCGCAACGACGCCTCGAGCGAGGCGACCATGTTCTTGCGGCCGTTGCTGCGGCGACGGGGGTCCGACCGCGGTTCGCCACCGCCGAAGCCGGGCCCGGAGTACTTGGTGGCGAGGACGACGTCGTCGCGGGCGAGGTCGCGGAGGAACTCGCCGACCAGTTCCTCGCTGCGGCCGGCGCTGTAGTTGTCGGCGGTGTCGACGAAGTTGCCGCCGTCCTCGACGTAGGCGCGGAAGATCTCGCGCGCGGTGTCGTCGCCGGCGCAGAAGGAGCCGGTGCCGAAGGTCATCGCGCCCAGCGCCAGCGGCGAGACCCGCAGCCCCGAGCGGCCCAGCGGCCGGTAGTCGTCCAGTCGTGTCATGTCCCCGATCGTGCAACCCGGAGCGCGGTCCGGGTCAAACCCGATCGAGGGCATTCCGGGGCAACGTCGGGGGGAAAACGAGCCATCCTCCCGGTTAGCCCGGAGTGAACAGCAGGGGTGCGCTAGCCTGGCCCGATCGTGGGGCCCGGGGCCCCGTACCCCGGCGTCGCGAGGAGTCGAATTCGTGCAACCCGACTTGGGTCCAGGTGAAGACTTCGAGCTCCTGCTCGAACGTCAGGTCCGGGAAATGCAGTCGAAGGCGGCGGCGCTGAACGAAGCGCTTTCCGCCGCCGGTGCCACGGTCCGCTCCCGCGACGGCGCGGTCACCGTGACGCTCGCGCCGAACGGCGCGCTCACGAACCTCGAGCTGGGGCACCGGGCGTGCGAACTGGGGCCCGCGCGGCTGACCGCGGCGATCATGGGGACGGTGCGCGAAGCCCAGCGCCAGACCGCCCGCAGCGTCGCGGACTCCTTCGCCACCATCAACGGCGACGGCGAGTCGACCGACATGGTCCGCTCGTTCCTGCCGCCGGACCCGCCGCCCGACGGCGACTTCGCGGCACCGGAGAGCGCCGAGCCCGAGCGGACCCCGCCGCCGGCCGCTCCCCCGGCGCGGCCGCCCGCGCCGCCGGCCCCGCCGGCCGCCGGACCTGCCCCGCGTCGCCGTCCGCCGGCCGACGACCACTCCGACGACGAATCGAACCCCTGGTGAGCGGCGGCGGCTTCAGGGTCGACTCGGAACCCCTGGCCACCTTCGCCAAGCACCTCGACGAGCTCCAGAGCAACCTGCAGAGCACGGCGGACCTGGTCGGCGGTATGACGTGCGACCCCGGCATGTTCGGCATCAACCCGGCGTGCCAGCTGATGGCGGCGGGCGCGAGCACCTGGACCGACAAGGCGCACCACCAGTTCGGCGACTACGCGAAGACGATCGGCGAGTTCTCCTACAAGGTCGCCGAGGCCGCGAAGCGCTACCAGGCGGGCGAAGAAGACGCCGTCGACTCGATCGTGAGGTTCGAATAGTGGGCGACGACTACCAGAGCAAGGACGTCAGCCTCCACGGCTCCGAACTCTTCAACGAGGACAACCGGTCGGCCGGCGCGGGGTTCTTCGAGGCCGCGGTGGGCCTGGACAAGGCCGTCAAGGAAAACGACCAGGTCGCGATCGGCATCGGCGCGGCGGGCATGGCGCTGGAGACCATCGGGCTCGTGCTGGACCCGATCGGCAGCCTGCTGACCGCCGGGATCGGGTGGCTCATCGAGCACATCACGATCCTGCGGTGGCCGCTGGACATCCTGATGGGCGACCCCATCGGCATCAACGCGGCGGCCGAAGCGCTTTCGGCCGAGAAGAAGAAGCTGGAGCAGTGGTCGACGGACCACCAGACGGCGCTCGAGACGCTCATGAAGGACTGGTCCGGCAACGCCGCGGACCAGTTCAAGAAGGACATGGACGCGGTCACCGAGCAGCTCAGCTCCCTCGGCGGCTACCTCGACCAGGCCGGCAAGAACATGAAGATCGCCGGCGGCATCGTCGGTGCCTTCCGCGGCATCTTCCGCGACCTGATCGCGATGCTCCTGGCGACGATCATCAAGGGCGCCCTGATCGCGGCGGCGCTGGCCCCGGTGACGTTCGGCGCGTCGATCGCGATCTTCATCGGCACGACGATCGGCACGGTGGCCACGGCACTGGGCAAGATCGGCGCGAAGCTCGTCCAGCTGGGCCGGAAGCTGGGCGACCTGGTGCAGGCGCTGGCGAAGATGGGCAAGGCGGGCGACGAGATCGCCGGGGCCAAGCCCCCGACGAGCAGCCTGACGCCGACCCCCACCCCCAAGCCGGACGCGACGCCACTGCCCAAGCCGGACACGACGCCCGCGCCGAAGCCGGACACGACCCCGTCGTCGGCGACGCCGGAGCCGAAACCCGAGCCGAAACCGGACACGACACCGGAGCCCAAGCCCGAGCCGAAACCCGACACCACGCCGTCGTCGGCCACTCCGGAACCGAAGCCCGAACCCAAGCCGGACACCACCCCCGAGCCCAAGCCCGAACCGAAACCCGACACGACACCGTCGTCGGCTACCCCGGAACCCAAACCCGACACGACACCGTCCTCGGCCACCCCGGAACCGAAACCCGAACCCAAGCCGGACACCACCCCCGAGCCCAAGCCCGAACCGAAGCCGGAGCCCGCGCCGTCCTCCTCCTCGGCGACGCCGGAGCCGAAGCCCGAACCCAAGCCGGACACCACACCGGAACCCAAGCCCGAGCCGAAGCCCGATACGACACCGTCTTCAGCGACCCCGGAACCGAAGCCGGACACCACCCCCGAGCCCAAGCCGGACCCCAAGCCCGACACCACGCCGGAACCGAAGCCGGACTCCACCCCGTCGTCGGCCACTCCGGAACCCAAGCCGCACAAGCCGTTCACCGACCAGATGACCGCGGTCATCAAGGACAAGCTGTCCAAGGTGGACGGTGTCACGCCCGAGATCATGGCGAAGTTCGACAAGATCAACAACTTCTCGGTCGAGCAGCTCGGCAAGGTCTTCGGCAAGGAAGGCGCCGAGAAGTTCGAGTCGGCCATCAAGATCATGACTGACCCGTGGTTCGGGAAGTCGGGCCTGGCCGGCAAGACCGTCGTCGACATGATCAAGGGCGTGCCCGCGAGCATCGGCAACGTCACCGGCGGGGACGACGAGTAGTCACTCCTCGGAGAGGATCACCGCCCGGGACGCGAGGTGCAGCGCCAGCCTCTCGTCCGGGCGGGACAGGTCCACCCCCAGCAGCTGCTCGATCCGCGCGATCCGGGCCGCCACGGTGTTGCGGTGCACGCCCAGCACGGTGGCGGTCTCGGCGATCGACGACTCCGCGTCGAGGTAGGCCGCGAGGGTCCGGACCAGCTCGCCCGGCGCGTCCCGCAGCGGCGCGACGAGCGCGCGGGCCGCGGGCTCGAACGTGTCCGTGCGCGTCCACTCCAGCAGCAGCTGGGCCATGCCGAGCTGGTCGACGTGCAGGAAGTGACCGGTTTCGGGCCGGGTCGCGGCGAGCCGGGCCGCGTCGAGGGCCTCCGCGACGGTCGCCGCGAGCCCTTCCGGCCGCGGGTGCGGCCGCCCCACCCCCATGTGCGCGCCCAGGCGCAGCGCGCGGTGCGCCGTCTGGAGGCGGGTCGCGAGGGCGCGCACCCGTTCCGCCGTGGGTTCGTGGTCGAAGGTGACCCAGCCGGTCCAGCCGTCGCCGTGCTCGACGACGACCGCCTCGACGTCCAGCGCGCGCATGACCTCCTGCGTGCGGGCGACCGTGTCGACCGCCGCCGGGACGCCGATGTGCAGGCCGACGTGCCAGCCGCCGAGCCGCCAGCCGGCGTCGGCGACGCGGCGGCGCAGGTCCGCGCCGGGCTCGGTGTCGAGGCGCAGGAGGTCGCCGAGCAACGCGGTGCGGGAGCGCGCGTCGCGTTCCAGCTCGAGCCGGTTGGCGAGCAGCCACCGCTGCAGCGCCCCGGCCGCGACGGCGAGCGCGGGCGGGACGACCTCGGCCCGCGCGGCCTCGGTCCCCCGCAGTTCGGCCGCGAGCCACATCGCCGGGCGCTGCAGAAGCACGGGGTGGGCCAGGAAGACGTGGTCGTCACCGTCGGTCCGCTGCGGCACGGCTTCGTCGAGCCGGACGCGCCCGGTGACTTCCCCGGCCAGCGGCACCCCGCGATCATCGAGCACGGCGACGGCCGACCGCAGCAGCCGCCGCAGCACGGCGACGACCTCTTCGGGCGGCCGCAGCCGGTCCCCGAGCGCGCGATGGGTGGCCAGCAGCAGGTCCGCCCGGTCGAGTTCGGGGGCGGCGAGCAGCAGCCGCGCCTCGACGAGCAGATCGAGCGGCGCGGCCCCGGTGGTCAGCAGCGGAACGGCCAGGCGATCGGCGAGCAGCCGCGACGCGGTGAGCGGTTCGGTCCCGGGCAGCAGCACCCCGGTGGCCGCGGCATCGGCACAGCGCCGGAGAAGGGCATCGATCTGCCAGTCGGTCCCGGCGACGGGCCGCACGACAACGGTGAGTTCCCCGGGCGCGGGCAGGTGCGACGCGTCCAAAGTGGCCTGGACGGTCACAAGTGGACGGTCGAGTCCCGCCTCACCGGCGAGCAGCCGCACGTGCGCCGCCCAGCCGGGAAGCGAGAGAACCCGCCGCAGGCTCATCGATCACCCACCGGACCTCGGCCGCTCACGACAACCCCACTAGACCGGCCGCGCAAGGCCCACGCCACACCGCGCGGCGCTCCGCCCCACCCGGCCGACACGAACACCCGCCGCCAGCTCACGACAACCCCACCCGGCTCACTGCCGACCTCAGACAGGCCCACACCGCGCGGCGCCCGCGCCCTCGGACCGGCCCCAGCGCCCCAATGTGGCGTTGGGGGGGGGCCCCCCCCCCCCACCGAAGGGGAATGGC